>JAYWBT010000137.1:0-12356 GCA_043781235.1 Deltaproteobacteria bacterium | reverse complement strand
CGCGTCGAGTCGGCCTGCATCTGCGCACGGGTAAAGAAGGCGTGGTGCTCGAGCGAGTGGCGGCGATAGACGAGCCGCAGGAGCCGGGTCGGGCGGTGCATCGGACCCTGGTGGCCGAGGTACTCGATCAGGTTCGCGTAGAGGAAGGTCGCGGGAACGGTGAGGAGCGCCCAGCCCGGCGCCCGCACGGCGGACAGCGCGACCGCGATGACGCCGAGCGCGAGCGCGCTGGTGAAGGCGAGATGAAGGGCGCCGCTGTAATGCGGACCGATCGTTTCGGCGCGGTAGCGCTCTCTGAACTCCGCGGTCGTCATCGCGCCGGCAACATAGCGCTGTTCGCGGGAGGCGACGCAGCGGCCCGTAGGCTCCGCGGTGGTCGGCCAGCGCCTGACGACCGATTGCGGGATGGCGAACGGGCGGGCGGCTGTTCTGTGGAGTGCGATGGAAGAAGCGGACGAGAAGCCGGCGGAGGTGCGACCGATGCGACCGCGCCGGCACGCGCGTGCGCTGGCGATCGGCGTCCTGGCGCTGGTCGCGGTCCCGTTTGTTTCGCTCGCCTGGCTGTGGCCGCGCTGCACGGGCAGCGAGTGTCCGTCGGTGGAGGCGCTGCAGGCCTACTCGCCGCCGCAGGCCACCGTCTTGCTCGACAAGGACGGCCGGCTGCTCGCGAGGCTCGCGCCCGAGCAGCGCATCCTGGTCCTGCTCTCGGCGCTGCCGCCGCAGCTCTGGAAGGCGTTTGTCGCCATCGAGGATCGGCGCTTCTTCGAGCACCACGGGGTCGACTGGCGGCGCGTGGCCGGCGCGCTCTGGAGCGACCTGCGCTCGTGGCGGGTCCGCGAGGGCTCGAGCACCATCAGCATGCAGCTCGCCCGCAACGTCTTCCCCGAGCGGCTCACACGGGCCCGGACCTTTCGGCGCAAGTTGTGGGAGGTGGTGTTGGCGCGGCAGTTCGAGGAGCGGCTCAGCAAGGAGCAGATCCTCGAGCTGTACCTGAATCAAATTTATCTCGGCGACGGGCTCTACGGCGTCGAGGCGGCGGCGCGCGGCTACTTCGGCAAGCCTGCCGGAAAGCTGAGCCTGGCGCAGGCGGCGCTGCTCGCCGGGCTGCCCAAGGGGCCTTCGCAGCTCAACCCGCGCCGCGCGCCGGCAGCGGCGGTGGCGCGGCGCAACCTGGTGCTGCGCGCGATGGTCGAGGCGGGCTTCATCACGCGCCAGCAGGCGGAGACCGCGAGCAAGGAGCGGCTGCGGCTCGCTGCGCCCGAGGAAGAAGGCGACGCGCCGTGGTTCGTGGCCGCCGCCCGCAAGGAGCTGGTGCAGCGCTACGGTCCGGACGCGGCGACCCAAGGATATCGCGTGCGGACCACGCTGGACGCGGCCACGCAGCGATCGGCCTCGCGCGAGGTGAGTCGCCAGGTGGAGGCGGTCGAGGCCGGGAAGCTGGGGCGCTTCGCCGGGCCGCGCTGCGCCGGCAACGACGATGCGGATCCCGGGCAGTGCCTGCAGGGTCTCGCGATCGTGCTCGACGCGCAGGACGGCGCCGTGCGGGCGCTGGTGGGCGGGCGCGACTACCGTCTCTCGGAGTTCGACCGCACCACCCAGGCGCGCCGGCAGCCGGGGTCGGCGTTCAAGCCGGTCGTCTGGGCCGCCGCCCTGGAGGCGGGGATTCCGGCCAGCACCGTGCTCGCCAACCGCGCGCTGCTTCTGGGCTGGCAACCCGCCGACCACCTCGAGGAAACGGGGCGGCCGCTCACGCTCCGCGAGGCGCTGCGGGTCTCGTCAAATCGCGCCGCCGTCGATCTCGGCGCGCGCGTGGGCATCGCGCGAGTGCAGCAGATGGCGCAGCGGCTGGGCCTCTCGACCCCGGTGCCGGACTGGCCGTCGACGCCGCTGGGCGTCGCCGAGGTGGTGCCGCTCGAGCTGACCGCTGCCTATGCCGCCTTCTTGAATGGCGGATATCGCGTGCAGCCGCGCTTCATCGACGAGGTCCGCGATGGGAGCGGGAATCTCATCTCCCGGACCGAAGTCCAGCGCGAGAAGGCGCTCTCGCCGGGAGCGGCGTTCGTGATGTCGAGTCTCCTCGGAGAGGTCCTCGAGCGCGGCACTGGAGCGCCGGCGCGCGCGCTGCTTCCCGAAGGGCTGCCGGCGGCGGGCAAGACCGGCACCACCAACGACTCGCAGGATCTCTGGTTCATCGGTGGCACGCCCGAGGTGGTCGCGGGCGTGTGGCTGGGCTTCGATCAGCCGCGGCGCGTGCTGCCTGCGGCGACGGGCGGTCGCCTCGCCGCGCCGGTCTGGGCGCGCATCGTGCGCAGCGCCGTGCAGGGGCGGCCGATGCCCGCACCGTGGGCGCCGCCGGAGGGCGTGGAGCAGCACGCAATCGACACCCAGACGGGCAAGCTGGCAAACGGGCCGTGTCCGGCGGAGCAGGTGGTGCGGGAGTGGTTTCTGCCCGGGACCGCGCCCGCCGAGGACTGCCCGCTGCATCGCGGCGGTCTGGTGGGCTTCTTCCAGCGGTTGTTCGGGCATTGAATCCGGGATTCCAGAACAGGGCAGGTGCGCGCCGACGGGCGGAGCGGCGTCCTCTCGTTTGACGGCCAGCGTGCGAAAATGCGCTACTCCGTCAGCACCGCTTCCGGAGGTCTCGCATGACCCGCTCCCGCACCGTTCTCTCCCGCCGTGCGCTCCTGGGCGCAAGCTCCCTCGCCGCCGCGGCGGCGCTCTTGCCGCGCCGGACGCTCGCGGCCGGCAAGGCGAAGATCCGCATCGGTCTCTTGCTCCCCTACTCCGGCACCTACGCGGCGCTGGGGACCAACATCACCGACGCGATGAAGCTCGCGGCCCGCGAGCACGGCGACAAGCTGGGCGGCCGGGAGATCGAGTGGATCGCGGTCGACGACGAGTCCGACCCCGCCAAAGCGCCCGCCAATACCAACAAGCTCATCGTCGGCGAGAAAGTCGATATCCTCACTGGCCCGGTCCACTCCGGCGTGGCGATGGCGATGATGCAGATCGTCCGCCAGGAGAAGACGCTGACCATCGTCACCAACGCCGGCGCGCAGGCGGTGACGGGCAAGCTCTGCGCGCCGCACGTCTTCCGTACCTCCTTCTCCAACTGGCAGACCTCGTATCCGTGCGCCGATGTGATGCTCAAGGCGGGCCACAAAAAGGCGGTGCTGCTCTTCTGGAACTACAGCTTCGGCCAGGAGTCGATGGCGGCGTTCAAGGAGGGCTACGCCAAGGGCGGCGGCACCATCATCAAGGAGATCGCGGTGCCGTTCCCCACCACCGAGTTCCAGGCGCACCTCTCGGAGATCGCCTCGCTCAAGCCCGACGCGGTGTTCGTCTTCTTCGCCGGCGCGGGTGCGGCAAAGCTGGTCAAGGACTATGCGGACGCGGGCCTGTCACAAAAGATTCCCTTATATGGCAGCGGCTTCCTCACCGAGGGCGTCCTGGCAGCGGAGGGGGCCGCGGCCGAGGGGATCAAGACCACGCTCCATTATGCCGAAGCGCTCGAGACTCCCGCCAACCAACGCTTCCGCGCGGCGTTCAGGAAAGCCACCTCGCGCGAGGCCGACGTCTATGCGGTGGCGGGCTATGACACGGTCAACGTGCTCGCGCAGGCGCTCGACAAAGTGAAGGGCGATACCTCCGCGCAAAAGGATTTGATCGCCGCTCTGGAATCGACGCGCATCGACAGCCCGCGCGGGCCATTCCGCTTCTCGCGCGCGCACAACCCGATCCAGAACATCTATCTGCGCGAGGTGAGAGGCGGCCAGCAGAGAGTCCTGGGCGTCGCGCTCAAGGACGCCGAGGATCCGGCCGAAGGCTGTGCGCTCGGGAAATGAGTCTCTCCCTCTTCGCGCTGCAGCTCTTGAACGGCGTCGAGCAGGGCCTGTTGCTGTTCCTGATCGCGAGCGGCCTGACGCTGGTGTTCGGCGTGCTCGGCGTCCTCAACTTCGCGCACGGCTCGTTCTATATGCTCGGCGCCTATGTGGCCTATTGGCTCGCGGCGCGTACCGGCAGCCTGTTCCTCGCCATCCTCCTGGGTCTGCCGATCCTGGTGCTGCTCGGCCTGGTCGTCGAGCGCTTCGCCATTACCCGCTTGTATGCCCGCGATCACCTCTCGCAGGTCCTGTTTACCTACGGCCTCATCCTGATTTTCAATGAGCTGCAGCGCGCGCTCTTCGGCAACGAGGTTCACGGCGTCGCGACGCCCGCGGCCCTCGCCTTCCGCATCCCGCTGGGCGAGACGCAGACCTGGCCCGCCTATCGCGTCTTCACCTCCGCTGCCTGCCTGGCGATCGCCGCAGGCCTTCGCCAGATCATCTTGCACACGCGCTTTGGAATGCGCGTGCGCGCCGGCGCTTCCAATGCGGAGATGGTCGAGTCGCTGGGGATCGACGTGCGCCGCCTCTTCTCGACACTCTTCAGCGCCGGCGTCGGGCTGGCGGCGCTCGCCGGAATGCTGGCGGCGCCGTTGACCACCGTCTATCCCGGCATGGGCGAGAGCGTGCTCGTGCTCTCGTTCGTCGTCGTCGTCATCGGCGGCATCGGCTCGATCAAAGGAGCCTTCGCGGGCGCGATCATCGTGGGTCTCGCGGACACCTTCGGCAAGGTGCTCTTCCCCAGCGTCGCCAGCGCCATCGTCTACGCGGTGATGGCTTTGGTCCTGCTCTTTCGCCCGCGCGGACTGTTCGGCGCGCCGCTCGAGACGCGATGAGCTCTGCCTGGCGCGTCCGCGCGCTCCTCGCCGCGGGCGCGCTGGCGCTCTTTGCGGTCGGCATCGCCGGCGACCGCTTCTGGATGCAGTTCCTGGGCAAGGCGATGATCACCTGCATCTTCGCCATCAGCCTCGACCTGCTCGTCGGGTATGCCGGCCTGGTGAGCCTTGCGCACGCGGCCTTCTTCGGGCTCGCCGCTTATCTGCTCGCCGGCCTGAGCAATCGCTACGGCCTCCTCAGCCCGCTCGCCACGCTGCCGCTCTGCCTCGCCGGCGCCGCGCTCTGCGCGCTCGTGGTCGGCTGGCTCAGCCTGCGCGCCACCGGCGTCTACTTCATCATGGTGACGCTCGCGTTCACTCAAATGCTCTTCTATGTCTTCAACGACGCGAAAGCCTTCGGCGGCTCCGACGGGCTCTATGTCACGGAGCGGCCGCGGCTGGTGCTCGGCGAGCGCACGCTCCTCGATCTGGGCCATCCAGTCACCGCTTATCTCGCCATCTGGATCTCGCTCGTGCTGGTCTATCTGTTCCTGCGCCGCGTGCTGCGCGCGCCATTCGGCCAGGTGCTCGTCGGCATCCGCGGCAACGAGCAGCGGATGCGCTCGCTCGGATATCCGACGCACCGGTATAAGCTGGTCGCCTTCGTGCTCGCGGGCGCGCTCGCGGGGCTGGCCGGATATCTCGACGCGACGCTGTACGGCTTCGTGAACCCCGCGCAGTTCGGCTGGCAGAAGTCGGGGTTCGCGCTGGTGACGGTGCTGCTCGGCGGCAAAGGCACGCTCTTCGGGCCGATGTTGGGCGCGTTCCTGCTCACCTTCCTCGAATATTATGGCGAGCGCGTCACCCCCCACTGGGGAGCTCTGGTGGGCGCCGTCGTGATCGCGGTCGTTCTCTTTCTTCCGCGCGGGCTCGCCGGGCTCTTGCAGCCGGCCTCCGGAGCCCGCCGTGGCTGAGGCGCTGCTCGAGACCGTCTCGCTCTCGCGCCGCTTCGGCGCGCTCGCCGCGGTCGAGGGCGTCTCGCTCTGCTTCGAGCGCGGAAGGTTGCACGCGATCATCGGACCCAATGGCGCGGGGAAATCGACGCTGCTCAATTTGCTCTCGGGCGAATTGCGGACCAGCTCCGGCAGCGTGCGCTTCGGCGGTCAGGACGTGACGCGCGCCAGCCCCGACGAGCTCTCGCGGCTGGGCATCGGCCGCGGCTACCAGACGCCGAATTGTTTCCCCGAGCTGACCTGCTTCGGCTGCGTGTGGCTTGCCGCGCGGTCGCGCGCGCCCAGCTCGATGCGCTTTTTCCGGGGCGCCGACCAGGACGCCGCCACCGCCGCCCGCGCCGAGCAGGCGCTGCGCGCGTGCCGGCTCGGCGCGCGGCGTGACTCGCTCGCCTCCGAGCTGAGCTACGGCGAGCAGCGGCAGCTGGAGCTCGGCATGGTGCTCGCGACCGAGCCTTCGCTGCTGCTCCTCGACGAGCCGCTTGCGGGCCTGGGCCACGCCGAGGCGCTGGCCGTGGTCGAGCTGCTGCGCGAGGTGGCCAAGGACCACACGCTGGTGCTCGTCGAGCACGATATGGACGCCGTGTTCTCGCTCGCCGACACCGTGACCGTGCTCGTCAACGGCCGCGTGCTCGAGACGGGCGCGCCGGCGCAGATCCGCCGGAGCGCGCTGGTGCGCGAGGCTTATCTGGGCGAGGAGGAGGCGTGAGCGCACCGCTCCTCGAGGTCACCGGACTGCACACCTTCTATGGAGCGAGCCACGTGCTCCACGGCGTCAGCTTCTCCGTCGGCGCCGGCGAGGTGGTGTCGCTGCTGGGCCGCAACGGCATGGGCAAGACCACGACCATCCGCAGCGTCTTGGGTCTCACGCCGCCGCGCTCGGGCGAGGTGCGCGTGCGCGGGAAAAGCGTCGCTGGCTTTCCCGTGCACCGCGTCGCGCAGGAAGGAATCGCGCTCGTGCCCGAGGGCCGCGGCATCTTTCCCACGCTGACGGTGGCCGAGCACCTCGAGGTGGCGGTGCGCCCCGGGCACTGGACCCGCGCGCGCGCGCTCGAGCTGTTTCCGCGCCTGCGCGAGCGGCTCGCGCATCTGGGCTCGCAGCTCTCCGGCGGCGAGCAGCAGATGCTCAGCATTGCGCGTGCGCTGCTCACCAACCCCGAATTGATCATCCTCGACGGCGCCACCGAGGGCCTGGCGCCGCTCTTGCGCGGGGAGATCTGGGCGGCCCTGCGCAAGCTGCGCGCGGCGGGGACGGCGGCGCTGGTGGTCGATAAGGAGGTGCGCACGCTGCTCGACCTGTGCGATCGGCACCTCATCATCGTCAAAGGCGAAATCGTCTTCTCCGGAACCTCGGCCGCATTCCGCGACCGGCTCGAGGAGAACCTCGCGCATCTGCGGGCGTAGACCCGTTCGAGGGTCAAAGGGTGAGCATGGACGCGAGACCCGTAGCCGACGATCGCGAGCTCGAGCAGATCCTCGCTCTGCAGCGCCAGAACGTCGCGCGCAACCTGTCCCCCGGCGAGCTCGTCTCGCAGGGCTTCGTCACCGTCGAGCACACGCTGGACGTGCTCCGGCGCATGCACGCTCTTTCGCCCAGCATGGTGGCGAAGGAGGGCGATACGCTGGCCGGCTATGCGCTGGTGATGCCGGTCGAGTGCCGGCCCTTTGTGCCCCTTCTGGAGCCGATGTTCGAGCGGCTGGGGGCGCTGGGGATGCACCGCCTTCGTTACTACGTGATGGGCCAGATCTGCGTCGGCCAGCCGTGGCGGGGACGCGGCGTCTTCGACCTGCTCTACCAGGCGCATCGCCGCCATCTGCGCGCCGCTTACGACTTCGTGGTCACCGAAGTGGCGACGCGCAACACGCGCTCGATGCGCGCACACGAGCGCGTGGGCTTCACGGTCCTCGAACGCTACCGCGACGCGACCGACGAATGGGCGCTCCTGCGCTGGGACTGGACCTGAGTGGGCGCCCGCTGAAGCCAGGCGCCCCGAGCCTCACTGCGCTTCCGTCAGCGGGATCGGATACGCGGGATGGATCACGTCGCACACCGTCTGCGGCGCTACCGGCGGACAGGTCAGGTCGATGGCCACGTGGCTGGTGTCCAGCTTGCCGTAGCGGCGCAGGTCGATCCAGCGGTGCCCGCCCTCGAAGAGGAGCGAGTAGCGCCTCTGTTTGAGCAGCTCGTCGAGGATGTTGGTGAGCGTGAGATCGTCGCGCTTGTCCAGGCCGCCGGAGTGCTCGCGGATGAAGTTGATGTCCTTGATGGCCTGGTCCCGATCTCCGCCGGCCGAGGCGAGCTGCAGCCCGATGTTTGCCTCGGCCCGCAGCAGGATCAGCTCCTCATTGCGAATGATGGGGATGGGCGAGTTGCTGGCCGGATAGAGTGTGAAGACATATCCCGACGAGTGGCTCGAGAGCGACACCGGCGCGGCCAGCTTCTTGACCTTGGCGCAGAGCGGCGCGAGCTGGGCGCAGGGAGGGCCGAAGATGCGCTGGTCGCCGGGCTCGGCGTCCGTCACCACCGAGGGGTGCGCCAGGATATCGGGCGTGTTGAGATCGTTGGGCAGGTCGCCCGAGCCCGCACCGAAGGCGTGGTACGCGCCCAGCGTGAGCGGCTGGGCCGTGTCGAGGAAGGACGCGGTGAGCGCGGTGAGCGCGTCGCCGTACTTCCGGTGGTAGACGGCCACTCGCGCCCGCAGCGCCCGGTTGACCGAGAGGAACTTCACCGGCGTGTCGAATCCGGCAAACCCGCTCCCCAGCGGAAAGGGGAACGCCGCGCCGCCCCCGATCAGGTGGGTCTTCGCTTCATCGAGCAGACCCTCGATGAAGCTGTAGATTTGGTCGGCGTTGGTGACCAGCGGGGTCGCCGACCCGATGGGCTGGTCGACATTGAGCGCGGCGCCGTTGAGGTCGTGCGCGTCCACGACTTGCAGGTAGTCCAGCGCCTTGAAGGTCTTCGCGAACCCGCGCAGCGATTCCTTCTGCTCGGGGGTCAGCCCCACCAGCGCCGGGTTGTCGAGCGCGTGCAAGAGCAGGTTCGCGCCGCGGATGTTCGCGTAGGGAATGACCCAGAAGTTGCCGCCGAAGTTGTTGCTGCCGGGGTCGAGGCTCGACTGCAGCAGCTCGCTGACGAAGCGCGGGTCCGAGTTGGTGAGGACCAGCGCCTCGCGCCCGAGGATGCCCCACTCGACGACATAGCCCACGCGCTCGGTCGCGCCTTTGCGCGCGCCGATCAGCAGGCCGGCGGCGACCGCCTCCACCGCGGAGGGCGTGGGGTGGGTCTCGATCGACTCGAGCGCGGGGCGGTTCAGGTCGGGGACATCGAAGTCACAGGCGGGGAGGAGGAGCGCGGCGAGAAGGACGATGCGAAGTGTTTTCATGACATCGCTCCTTTCTAGTTGAAGCCCAGATCGAGGGAAGTCCAGAAGCTGCGGCTCGCCGGATACGGCGTGACCTCGATGTTCCGGTAGACGGGCTGGTTGGCGAAGTTGGACACCTCGGGGTCCCAGCTCGAATAGGGCGTGATGGTGAAGAGGTTCCGCGCGCTCACGCTGAGGCGCAGCTTCTTGGCGACGTTCCACAGCCGGCTGACGCTGGCGGCGGGGAAGTCGTACGACACCGTGATCTCCCTCATCTTGAGGAAGGAGGCGCTCTCCACGTACGCGTCGGCGTTGAAGCCCTTGCCGCCGTTGCTCCAGTGGGCGAAGCGCGCTTTTCCGGTGGTGTCCCAGTCGCCCGTGTTCTGGTTGAGGTCATAAAGGAGGTGGGTGAGGTTGATGATGCTGCTCCCGTACTGCCAGTCGAGCAGGAAGGAGAGCGTGAAGCCGCGCCAGCCGAGGCGGTTGCTGAAGTGGACCAGGAAGTCGGGCTCGGAGTCGCCGATCTTCTTGATCACGCAGCAGGTGCCATCGGCCTTGGGGCCGGCGTCGCCGACGATCTGCGTGACCGAGGCGCCCTGCTCGATCTGGTAGACGCCCAGGAGCGCGCCAAACCCGCCGGTGATGAAGGTCCCGCCCGGCAGCGACCGGACCTCGCTCACGTTGCGCGAGAAGGCCAGCGTCGATTTCAGCTTGAGCTCCTCCGGCAGCCGGGGCTCGAGATTCAGCGCGACCTCGATGCCCCGGTTGCGCAGCACGCCGCCGTTGCTCCACTGGGCGGTCCACCCCGACGACGCCGGAATCGCGCGCTGGAGCAGCAGGTCGACGATGGTCCTCTGGTAGAGGTTCACTTCCAGGTTGGCCGTGCCCTCGAAGGCGCTGATCTCGGTGCCCACCTCGATCTCGCGGGCACGCTCGGGCCGGATGTTGGCGTCGCCGGCGCAGGCACCGTTGCCCGGGGCCGCGGGCGAGCAGTTGAAGTTGACGCCGATGCCCGGGACGCCTCCGAGGTTGTCGTTGGCCTGCAGCGAGGTGAAGCGCGAGCCGTAGAGCGGGTGATTGCCCGTCTCGCCGTAGGCGGCGCGCACCTTGACGAGGTCGACATTCTGCGCCGGCGACTGGAAGTTATAAGACGCGGACGCCTTCGGATAGAAGTAGATCGCGTTGGGATCGCCGTTGGCGCTCGAGGTCTCGCCGCGCAGACCCGCGGTGAGCGCCAGCCTCTTCTCCAGCAGGAGCACTTCCTCCTGCAGGTACCCTCCGCGGTCGTGCACGCGCGCGCGGCTCTCGTTGATGGAGCTCTGCGTTCCCGCATCGATGTTCGACTGGCCCCCGCTCAGGTTCTGCGAAAAGAGCCGGAAGGTGCGCAGGTCGGTGCTCTCGTACTGGAACCCGCCCGAGGTGTTCGCGGTGTAGAGGCCGCTCGACGGCTTCCAGTCGTGGACCAGGTTGAGGCCCAGGTTGAGGCTCAGCCCGGCCGTCGACGCGTAGCCCGCGGCGCCAGGAAGCGGAGTGACCGGCGCCTGCTCGAAGAAGAGCTCCGGGGGAAAGAGGATGTCGTTCTCCTGCTGGAACCGATCGACGCCGCCGTTCACCAGGAAGCGAAGCTGCTGCTGGTCATCTTTGTAGAGCCGGGCGCTGGAATCGGCCGACGAGGTGAACCGCCACACGCCCTCGTTGTTGTTCATCAGCGCGATGGTCTGCAGCGGGTTCGCAAAGTTGGAGGAGAACGGGTTCTTCGGGAAGGTCCCGTCGGGGTTGGGGTTCAAGTTGACGAAGCTTGGCGTTCCCGCCAGCACCACCCAGTTCGAGACGTTGGCGTTGTCGTTGTTGGTGAGGCCGCGCCGCGCGTCCGAGTGCACCAGATTGGAGCTGAAGTTCAGCGCCCAGGCGTCGGAGATGTCCTTGCCCAGGTTCACGCGCAAGGCCTGCTTCTGGTAGCCGGTGTTGTCGATGATGCCCGGGTCGTTCTTGACCGAGCCGGTGACGAAGTAGCGGAAGTCCTTGCTGCCGCCGCCCACGCTGAGGATCGTCTCGGAGGCGAGGTCGTGACGGCCCGCCAGCTCGGCGTCGTGGTTGTAGACCGTCGGCGAGTAGTTCTTGCCCAGGCCGGGGAAGGCAGCTTCGACGTCGGCCTGCGAATGGAAGGTGCGGCTGCCGATCTCCCTCGCCAGCGTCGAAACTCCGAACCGCTGCGTCAGCTCCAGCCGCGGCGGCCCGGCCTGCCCGCGCTTGGTGGTGATGATGATGACGCCGTTGGATGCCTTCGAGCCGTAGATGGCCGCAGCGGCCGCGCCCTTCAGCACCTCGATGCTCTCGATGTCCTCGGGATTGAAGTCGGCCATGCGGTTGGTCAGCGAGTCCTGCTGGGTGGAATGGTTTCCGCCCTGGTTGGACTTGGTGAGGTTGAAGATGCCCGAGGGGATCGCGGCGTTGCTGACGATCATTCCGTCAATCACGAAGAGCGGCTCGGGGCTGGCGTTGATCGACGAGACCCCGCGCAGGCGCACCTGGGTTCCGCCGCCCGGCGCGCCGTCGTTGCGCTGGATGTTGGCGCCCGCCACCTTTCCCTGGAGGGCCTGCTCCACGGTCTGCGCCGGCACGTCGGTGAGCTCGTCTCCCTTGACGGTCGCGATCGAGACGGCCAGGTGCCTGCGCTCCGTCTTCGACGCGCGCCCGGTAACCACGATCTCTTCGGCCATCTCGCGCTGGAGGCCGACCTTCATCTCCGATTGACCCTCGGGCAAATCCCCGGTCGTGGCGCGGTAGCCGGCGCTGGCCACGCTCAGCTTCACGGTGGCCGCCGGCGCGTCGGCGATGCTGAACCTGCCGTCGGCGGCCGTGGTGGCGGAGAGCGTGGTGCCCGCGATCTGGACGGTGGCTCCGGCCACGGGGTCGCCGTTGGCGACGTCCGAGACGGTTCCTTTGATGGTTCGGGTTTGCGCTTCTGCTGCGCCCGCGAGAAGAATCGCGAGCGAGCACACCACCCACATCCTCTGCATAATGCCCCTCGGACGGATCCTGAAAGTCGCTGCAAGGTACGAACGGAAGGTCCTTGTTAAACCTTGCAACGAATAGTTTCAAGTCGCCCGCTGATTAAAGGCGTGCGGCGCGCCCTGGGCGCAGCACCGCTGCAGCGGCGAGGGGCGGGCGGAGAAGGAGCGTCCCTCATCGGCGAGCCATTCAACGGCGCGCGAGTGGGCGCCTGCCTGCGCACGAGCTGCGCGCCGGCGCGGGATGGCGCGATTGTTTTGCGTCGCGCCACGT
>JAYWBT010000136.1:0-4172 GCA_043781235.1 Deltaproteobacteria bacterium | reverse complement strand
GAGGTCCATAAGCCGCATTCCGCGCCCTAACCGCGGGCGCGCATTTCCCTGCGAGCCAGCTCGATGTCGCTCTCCACCATCAGCCGTACCAGCTCGTTGAAGCTGGTGCGGAGTTTCCAGCCGAGCAGCCTGCGGGGCCTTGGAAGAATAGCCGAGCAGGTGATCGACCTCGGACGGGCGGAAATAGCGCTCGTCCTGCTTGACGAACTTCTTGTAATCGAGATCCGCCTGCGCAAAGGCCAGCTCGCAGAACTCGCGGACGCTGTAGCTTTCGCCTGTGGCGACGACGAAGTCCTCCGCAGTCGGGTGCTGGACCGAGAGCCACATCGCTTCCACATAGTCCTTGGCAAACCCCCAGTCGCGCTTGGCGTCCAGGTTGCCGAGGAAGAGCTCCTTCTGCAGCCCGGTTTTGATGCGCCCCACCGCGCGCGTGATCTTGCGGGTGACGAAAGTCTCTCCGCGTCGAGGCGACTCGTGATTGAAGAGCACGCCGTTGACCGCGTGGAAGCCATAGGCCTCGCGGTAATTGACCGTCACCCAATACGCGTAGACCTTGGCGCACGCGTACGGGCTTCGCGGGTGAAAGGGCGTGTCCTCGTTCTGCGGCGGCGGCGTGGCCCCGAACATCTCGGACGAGCTCGCCTGGTAGAAGCGCGTCTTCGACAGGCCGCTCTCGCGCATCGCTTCGAGCAGGCGGATGGTGCCCACGCCGGTGATCTCGGTGGTGTACTCGGGAACGTCGAAGCTCACCCGGACGTGGCTCTGCGCTCCCAGGTTGTAGATCTCGTCGGGCTGGATGGTGCGCAAGAGCGAGTTCAGCGAGCTGGCGTCGTTGAGGTCGCCGTAGTGCAGCTTCAGGCGGACGCCCGGCGTGTGCGGGTCGGCATAGAGGTGATCGATGCGGCCGGTGTTGAAGGACGACGAGCGGCGGATCACGCCGTGGACCTCGTAGCCCTTCTCGAGCAGCAGCTCCGCCAGGTAGCTGCCGTCCTGCCCGGTGATGCCGGTGATCAGCGCTTTCTTCATTTCGTCCTCACCCGCACGCTGCGATACCACGCAATCGTCTCGACGAGTCCCTCTTCGAAGGGGATCTTCGCCTCGAAGCCGAAGCGCTCCTTCGCCCGCTGGACATCGAGCTTGCGGCGCGGCTGGCCGTTGGGCCGCGAGGTGTCCCAGCGGATGGCGCCCTTGAAGTCGCAGAGCCGCGCGATCAGCTCGGTCAGCTCCCGGATGGTGATCTCGAAGCCGGCGCCGATGTTCACCGGGTCGGACGAATCGTAGCGCTCGGCCGCGAGCAAGATCCCCTCGGCGGCGTCGCGCGCGTGCAGGAACTCGCGCGAAGGCGAGCCGTCGCCCCAGGCGACGATCTCGCGGTCGCCCCGCTCGGTCGCCTCGAGGCATTTCCGGATCAAGGCCGGGATCACGTGCGACGACTCCAGATCGAAGTTGTCGCGCGGCCCGTAGAGGTTGACCGGAAACACCACCACCGAGTTGAAGCCGTACTGCTGGCGATAGGCCTGGCTCTGGACCAGCATCATCTTCTTCGCCAGCCCGTAAGGCGCGTTGGTCTCTTCGGGATATCCATTCCAGATATCGGCTTCACGGAATGGAATGGGCGCGAACTTCGGATAGGCGCAGATGGTCCCGGTGGCTACCAGCTTCTTCAGGCCCGCCCTGCGGCCCGCCTCGATCAGCTGCGCGCCCATCATCAGATTGTCGTAGAAGAATTTGCCCGGATTCTTCTGGTTGGCGCCGATACCGCCCACGCGCGCGGCGAGGTGGATGACGACGGTGGGATGGGCGTCGCGATAGAGCCGTTCGACGGCGTCCATCCGGACCAGGTCATACTCGCTCGAGCGGGGGACGACGACGGACTTGCACCCTCGCTGCCCGAGCTTCTCGAGGACGTAGCCGCCCAGGAAGCCGGCACCGCCGGTGACGACCACCTTTTCTTGCGTCCAGTTGATTGTCATCGCTCGCGGCTCTCTCTAGTCGATGATTCGAATGCCGCCGCGCGGAGTGCGCGCGACGCTGCCGATCACCTGCAGCGAGCCACTCTCGTAAACGCCTGCGCGGGAGTGGTGCCTGCGCCCGAGCCCGATGGTCCGCACCATGTCCGGCGCTGTCACCGGCATGGCGAGGCAGGCCTCCGGGACCATCGTGGCAAGCGCGCGCCGGAGCTTCAAGTCGTCGTTCAGGTGGATGGCGAGGGATAGACCCGTCATTCCGAGGAAGTAATCGTCCTCGCCCAGGCCTCGAACGGCCCCCGCGACGATCTGCGGATGCGGCCGCGACCGCACCGACGATTCACCGCGGAGCAGCATCTCCTCGAACAGCTTCTCGCCCGACTTGAGGCCGGAGAACTCGATCTGGATGTCCACGTCCGGGCGCAGCCCCGACAGCTCGATCAGGTCGCGCGCCAGGTCCACGATCTTCACCGGCTTGCCCATGTCGAGCAGGTAGATGTCGCCGCTGCCGCCGAGCGCGCCCGCCTGCAGCACCAGCCGCACCGCCTCGGGGATGCTCATGAAGTAGCGGGTCACCTCGGGATGCGTGACCGTGACCGGGCCGCCGCGCGCGATCTGCTCGCGGAAGATGGGCACCACGCTGCCGCTGCTGCCGAGCACATTGCCGAAGCGAACCGCGGCGAACCGCGTCGCGCTCCGCCGCGCCACGTGCTGAACCACCAGCTCGCAGACGCGCTTGGTGGCGCCCATCACCGAGGTGGGGTTGACGGCCTTGTCGGTGGAGATGAGCACGAAGGCCTTGGTGCCCACGGCGTGCGCCGCGTTGGCGAGCGCCCGGGTGCCGTAGACGTTGTTCCACGCCGCCTCGCAGGCGTTCTCTTCCATCATGACCACGTGCTTGTGCGCGGCCGCGTGCAGGACCACCTCGGGGCGGTAGGTATCGAAGACCCAGCCGACGCGGCGCTCGTTGGTGACGTCCACGATGAGCGGAGTCAGCAGCTCGTCCGCGAGCGCGGGGCCCAGCAGCTGGCGCAGCTCGCGCTCGAGCTGGAAGACGGCGTTCTCGTCGTGGTCCAGCAGCAGGAGCCGGCGAGGCCTGAACTGCAGCACCTGGCGGGCCAGCTCGCTGCCGATGCTGCCGCCCGCCCCGGTGACCAGCACCACCTTGCCCTCGAGGAACGCGGCGATCTGCGCCATGTCGAGGTGCACCGGTGGGCGGCCGAGCAGGTCTTCGATGTCGATCTCGCGAAGGGTCTCGCGCGTCTCGCCCGCCATCCGCTCGGCCAGGCTGGGCACCGTCTTGGCGCGCAGGCCCAGCTTGCGGCAGAGGGCGACCAGCTCGCGGATGCGGTCTCCGCTCGCGCTGGGCATGGCGAGAATGACCAGCTCCACCTGGCGACTGTCGACAAGCGAGCGGAGGCGCGCTTCCGTCGGCGCGCCGAACACCGGGATGCCATCGACGTGCAGGCCGTGCTTCTGCTGGTCGTCGTCGAGGAAGCCGACCACCTTCCACTGGCTGCCATCGCGCATCCGGTGCAGCTCGCGCACCAGGCTCTCGCCCGCGTCTCCCGCGCCGATGACCAGCACGGGCATGCCCTCCCTGCCGTGCCGCACGCCCTCGTAGGACAAGCGGATCAGCATGCGCACGCCGCCGACGGCGACGATGGAGGCGAGCCATTCGCCGAGGAACAGCGCCCGCGAGGTGCCGTGCCGGGCGAGCATGGCCTCGAGCGCGATGGCGAGGATGGTGGAGGCGCTGGTCGCCAGCACGAGCCGCTGCAGCTCGCGCAGGCCGGTGTAGCGCCAGAGCCCGTTGAAGAGATTGAAGTAGCCGAAGAGGGCGAGGCGAAAGCCGACCAGGATCAGCAGCGTGATCTCGCCGGAGGAAGCGACCGCGGGCGAGAGGAAGCCGTCGAAGCGGAGCGAGAGCGCGAGGCGGAAGGCGGCGGCCCAGAGGAAGAGGTGGACGCCAATGACGACCGCCCTGCGCGCGAGCTGGTTGCGCAGGAAGCGTGGGAGTGCAGTTACCAACAAGGTCCTCCTCGCGACGCGGGCCTACCGGGTTCTTGGTGATCGGGACACACCGAATCGCGCTCAGGGAGGATCGATGTCAAGTTGCAAACAGAACAGCTCGACGGCTCATGCCCGGGCGGACTATTTGCCGACGCGCGGCGCGGGCGCAGCGGCGATGGAAGTGGCGTAGGG
>JAYWBT010000135.1:0-4207 GCA_043781235.1 Deltaproteobacteria bacterium | reverse complement strand
AGCCCGATCGGCGCGACTCGAGGGAGGCCGGCATCGCGATTGCTTCGCCGATGCATGGAACGCGGACCTCCGGTCGTTGATTTCCGGAAAGGCTCACGATGGGTCGCAGGTCGGGCACGAATCTCCTCGTCGCCGCAGTCCTGGCCTCGCTCTTCGCCGAGCCGGCGAGGGCAGAAGCCAGGAGCGTTGCGATCATCGTCGCGCGCGGGCCGGGCCTCGCTGCGACCCTGACCAAGGGCCTCGCGCTCAAGCTGGCACTCGAGGCGCAGCGCCGCCGCACGGTGATGGGCCTCAAGCTCGGCCTGCACGACATGGGCGACAAGGAGTGGCAGAAGAAGATGGACGAGCGGAAAGTGAAAGGCTGGCTCGTCGAGGGCGGCCCTTCCGACGACGGCTCGGGCAACGAGATGGCTTCCTTGAGCAAGCTCCCCGCCGAGCAGGTCGATGCGCTGATCGCGCATGTCCGCACCTTCGGAAACTGAGTCACGGGGTTGAACCACCGCTGCGGGTGGCGCA
This sequence comes from Deltaproteobacteria bacterium, assembly GCA_043781235.1. Taxonomy (GTDB): domain Bacteria; phylum Myxococcota; class Myxococcia; order Myxococcales; family 40CM-4-68-19; genus JANYKT01. The sequence goes on along the minus strand of JAYWBT010000135.1, from coordinate 3,691 downwards.
CGAAATGCGCCACCGGGCTCCCGCAGCGCAAGGCTTACCGCACGGCCTGCTGCACGAATGGAATGCCGCCGGATTGCGCGCCGCACGCACGGCTGGTCCGCGGCTTGCTGTAGTGACGGGTCAAGGAGGTCGCCTTGGGGCTGCTTCACCACATCTGGGCAAAGCTCGACGCGAGCGTCCGGGCGCGCGTGTTCATCCCCTCCGTCGTCCTCTTTGCGGTGACGCTCGCGGCCATGGTGCTCGCGTCGGTGGAGCTGCTCGGCAAGGACCTCGAAGTTGCCGCGCACCAGCGTGCCCTGCTCTTCATCCACGTGGCGGCCGACGGCCTCGCGGCCGCGATGATCCACTCGGGACCGGAGGCGCTGCCCGGGTTGCTCACGGTGGTCAACGAGCACCGCGAGGAGATCATCTCCGTCAGCCTGCTGCGCCCCGACGGCGCCGTCATCTCGTCGTCGGACCGGGGGCTGCTGGAGAGGTTCCCCTGGCGCGAGTTGCCTGCGCGGGACCGCACCACGGTGTTGCCGATCGACGCGGACCAGTTCGCCGTCGTGCGCCCGATCGAGAACGAAGAACGGTGCGCGCGGTGCCACGGGTCGGTCTCGAAGCTCAACGGCTGGCTCGACGCACGCTTTTCCCGCCAGCCCGTGACGGCGGCGAAGATGCTCCTCGCAACCAAGCTGTCCATGGCGGCAGTGCCTTCATTGGTCGCCCTGCTCGCAATCGCGTGGTGGCTGCTCGGACGCGAAGTGGTCAACCCGCTGCAGCGCCTCGTCCGGTCGATGCAGCGGGCAGAGGCCGGCGAGGCTTCCATTGTCGCCGATGAAGGCCGGCCCGACGAAGTGGGGATCGCGGCCCGCGGCTTTGACGCGACGCTTTTGGCTCTCCACCGCAGCACGCGCGAACTGGAGAAGGCATACGCCGAGGGGATGGTGCGCGCCGATCGCTTCGCCGCGGTAGGCGAGATGGCCACGGGGCTCGCGCACGAGATCAAGAATCCGCTCGCCGGCCTCTCCGGCGCACTGGAGTTGTTGGCGGAGGATCTCGCTGCCTCGCCGCAGTCCGAGGTCGTCCGGGAGATGCAACATCAAGTCACGCGGCTGACGCAGACCATGGAGGGTCTCTTGCGCTTCGCGCGGCCGCCGCGCGCGCGCATGCGGACCCTGGACGTCAACGCGGTGCTGGAGAACGTCCTCTTCCTCGTGCGGCAGCAGCGCACCAAGGGCCCGGTCCGCGTCGAGCGGCGGTCGGATCCGGCGCTGCCCACGGTGGACGGCGATCCGGCCCTCCTCGAGCAGGTCTTCGTCAACGTCTGCCTCAATGCCTGCCAGGCGATGAACGGTGCGGGCGGGACGCTCACCGTGAACAGCTTCGTGCGCAAGGAGCGCCTCATCGTCGAGATCGCCGACACCGGACCGGGCATTTCGCTGGCGGTGCGCCCGCACATCTTCACCCCCTTCTTCACCACCCGGCACGACGGCAATGGCCTCGGCCTCGCCATCTCCGCCCGCATCGTCGCCGAGCACGGCGGGCAGATCGAATTCAACTGCCCGCCGGAAGGCGGCACCGTCTTCTCGGTCTCACTCCCCGCCAGCTCAACAAATGACCTGGCCACATGAGCACCACTCCGCGAGTCATGGTGGTGGACGACGAGAAGCTCATCCGCTGGTCGGTCAGCGAGCGGCTCTCGCGAAAAGGGTACCAGGTGTCCGCCGCCGAGTCCGGCGAGCGGGCGCTGGAGATGATCGCCACCGAGCGGCCGGAGGTGATGTTGCTCGACGTGCGCCTGCCGGGGATCGACGGGATCGAAACGCTCCAGCGAGCGCTCGTGCTCCAGCCGGAGGTGGTGGTGGTGATGATGTCCGCGCACGGGACGGTCGATATCGCGGTCCAGGGCATGAAGCATGGGGCCGTCGATTTCCTCACCAAGCCGTTCCCGCTGGCGATGCTCGATGCCGCGGTGGAGCGCGCCTTTGCGGCCGCGGCCACGCGGCGCCGGCTCGCCGGGGCTGGATCGGAGCGCCTGACCGAGGCCAGCGCAGGGGGCCTTTTGGGCAAGTCTCCCGCGATCGAGCGGATTCGCACCATGGTGGGGCGCATCGCCGCCAGCGACTTCGCCACCGTCCTCGTCGAAGGGGAGAGCGGGACCGGCAAGGAGGTGGTCGCGCGCTCGATCCATGCCCAGAGCGCGCGGGCGTCGAAGCCGTTCCTCTGCGTCAACTGCGCCGCGCTGCCGGATCAGCTGCTCGAGAGCGAGCTCTTCGGGCACGAGCGCGGCGCCTTCACCGACGCGCGCGAGCAGAAGGTGGGCCTCTTCGAGGCGGCGGCCGGCGGGACGGTGATGCTCGACGAGATCGGCGACATGCCGCCGGGCGGCCAGGCGAAGCTGCTCCGCCTCCTCGAGAACCGGACCTTCCGCCGCGTCGGCGGCATCTCGGAGCTGCACAGCGACGTACGCGTCGTGGCCGCCACCAACGCGGATCTCGAGCACCGCGTCTCCGAAGACCGCTTCCGCGCGGACCTCTACTTCCGGCTGAACGTGGTGCGCCTCCGGATCCCTCCCCTGCGCGAGCGCATGGAGGACATGCCGATGCTCGCGGCGACGTTCATCGCCCGCTACAACGAGGAGATGAAGCGGAAGCTGCGCGGCATCTCGGAGCCCGCGTTGGCGGCGATGGGGGCGTACCGCTGGCCGGGCAACGTCCGCGAGCTGCGCAACGTCATCGAACGTGCGCTGATCCTTCACGGCGACATCGGCGAGCTTCGTCCCGAGCACCTTCCGGAGGCGATCCGGGAGCCAGCGCTACCTCCACAGGCGATCCCGGATGGACCGCCGCAGATCGCCCGGCTCGAGTCGATGGAGCGGCAGATGATCTGCGAGGCGCTGCGGAAGAGCGGCCAGAACCAGTCGGAGGCTGCGCGTCTCCTGGGCATCTCGCGGGATACCCTGCGGTACCGGCAGAAGAAGCACGGCATCGAGTGAAGGGTACGGCGCCTTCGCCTTCAGCGTTTGGCCAGGTCGCCACCGGTGCAGTCGATGCAGTACCGGATTGCCGGCAGCGCGAGCAGCCTCTGCCGTCCGATGGCCCCACCGCACGACTCGCAGCGGCCATAGCGGCCTTGCTCGATGCGGTCGAGCGCCGCCTGGGTCTCCGCCAGCTCACGCCACGCGGTGTCCGTCGGCGCTTCGGGCAACGAGCGCTCGATAGCCGCGCGCCGCTCTTCGAGCCTTTGCTGAGCCTCGATGGCAAGGGGAGTCATTACTTCCCGAGACTCTTTCAAGAATGATGCCCGGTCCGGACTCCCGCACACGCGGCGACCTCGTCGAGGCGGAGGGCCGGAAGCGAAGCGTCACCGCCTGCGAGACGTTCCGCGAAGCGCACGGTTTGCGCGGGCGCCGGTCTCGATTTGCGCGCGATCCAGGCGCAGTTGACAGCCCGCGTTGCGAGCTGTCGACCGCGCGGGCGCACCGCTGCAGTGCGCCATTTGCGGCGGTCCGGCGCGACTCGTGCATGGAGACGCGGCGGTGCCCGAGAGCATCGACCTGGAAGTGCACTGAAAGGAGTCACGCATGTGCGAGGACTGCGGCTGCGGCGATGCGGAAGTCGTGCCGGTCGAGGTGCAGAAGCGCATCCGGGTCCAGAACGACCGGGTCGCGCAGCACAACCGCGAGCACTTTTTCGAGCACGGTGTG
>JAYWBT010000134.1:0-33083 GCA_043781235.1 Deltaproteobacteria bacterium | reverse complement strand
CGTCTGCCTGGACCAGCGCGACGGATGCTGCGTTCTGGCGCGTTCGTAGAGCGCACGTCGCTTCGACAGGATCTGAATGTGTTCGCCGGAATGACGCTGGTCCGGCGTCACGAAGCGAATCCCGCTGTGGCGGGCGGCTGAACGACGCAACGATTCCCAGCGACTGCAGCATAGAGAGCATCGTCGAGCCACGCATGGGCTTGCCGTTGTCCGAGTGAAGTAGGAGACCTGTTGAATCGAGGGAGGCCTTGGTGCAGATATCGCGCATGAGGTCCGCTGCAGCCGACCCCGCCCCTCCTCGATTGCCACCGCTCGATGGTGCGGGCGGAGAGCCCCAGCATCCGACACGCCGACTCGAGTCGTCAACCGCTGGACCGAGCCTGCTCGATTGCAGCAAGGATCAAGTCCCGTTCTTCTCGTCCGTGTCGTCGGCCTCGTCCTCCCGCAGGTGTATGAGCCCAATTCTGCGCCAGTCAGCTTCGCGGTCTCGATCAACGCCAAGGCTTTGTCTTCGACCGACCACTTCTTCTTCCCAACCTTCTTGTCCGGTGGCATCAGCGGCAGATTATCCGCCTCCCGCAGCCACCGCGAGAGCGTCTCTTTCGAGAGACCCGTCTCCCGCGACATCTTGCCGTACGCTCGCTGCATCGCGGCCGGTCATCCGTTCAACCATCTTCGATGGGTATCCTGTCGGACGCTGAGCGCAAGAGCGCCGAGCCGCTTGCGGCGCGGGCGTGCGCGGATCCAGGCCGCGCGGACGCCGAGCATCAGCGCCTGTTGCACTTCCTCGCGAATTCAAAGTGGAGCGACGATCACGTCCGGGCGGAGGCGAGCCGCTTCGCGCTGTCCGCGATGACTGAGAAGGAAAAGGTCGAGGCCTGGATCGTGGACGACACCGGCTTCCTCAAGCAGGGCAAGCACTCGGTGGGCGTGCAGCGGCAGTACACGGGGTCGGCTGGGAAGGTGACCAATTGCCAGCTCGGCGTCAGCTTGGTGGTGGCGACCCGGTCCGACCAAGTGCCGGTCGATTTCGCGCTCTATCTCCCGAAGTCCTGGACCGGCGATCGCAAGCGACGGATCGAATCGCGAATACCTGCCGAGGTGGAGTTTGCCACCAAGCCCGAACTGGCCCTCCAGATGTTCCGCCGAGCGATGAAGGCGGGCGTGCCGCGTGGCGTAGTGCTCGCTGATTGCGGGTATGGAGGAGGAGCCGATTTCCGCGAAGAGCTGAGCAGCCTCGGACTCGAATACGCTGTGGCGGCCAACCCCACGACCAATGTGCGGCTGTCGTGGAAAGAATCAGCGACTCAGGACGCTGGCGCTGCGGCTCCATAAAGAGAATGCCTTCCGCCGCTGTACCAGGCGTCAAGGCTCGCGTTGCGCCATGCAGTTTGCCCAGGTACGCGTGCGAGTGGGCGACAACGAGCACGCCACGCTGCTGATTGAGTGGCGCGACCACGAGCCCGAGCCCGCGAATTATTTCTTCGTCTCGATGGCCAAGATCCCTGTCGCCACCAAGCAGCTTGTCCGCCTGATCATGCAGCGCTGGCGCATTGAACGGACCTATCAAGATCTCAAAGGTGAACTCGGCCTCGACCATTACGAAGGGCGCAGCTATCCGGGCTGGCACCATCAACTCTCTGTGGTGCTCTCCAGCTATGCATTGCATTCATAGTCGCCGAGCGTAATCGGCTTTTCCCCCCTCCGGCCCGACGGACTGTGGCCGCCACGCAGGACGCCCTCGCGCCCGGCCCGCCTCGGGCCGCGAGCTTGAGTAGGAGCTGGCTGGGTGCCTGACGCTTTGATAGGGCGGATATTGCTGATCGAACGGTCACTCGGCGGCCCATATTGGTGGCACCGGGCCTAGCCGATCACCAATTCCGACGGATGCCGATCACCGACTGTCGGTGGGAACGGTGTCGGGCTACCCCGATCGGCGACGGGCTTGTGCTCGTCGGGAAAGTGCAGCCGCTCGCGCGCGGCATCGTCGTCCAGCTCCGGCGGCAGCGGCCACGTGAGCTTCGCGAGCGCGACTCGCCCTCGGCGGCTCGCACCATATCAAGCAGGGAGGAGTCGCACTCCCCGCACGGCGCCATCGGCAAGCAGCGCTCGCTGCATGACGAGGTGGTCCGCGGCCGGAGCCGGACTGGGCCCAGGTCCACCGCGAGCTGCGACGCAAGCACGTCACGAAGCTCTTGCTTTGGCAGGAGTACCGGGAGACGCAGCCGGACGGCTATCAGTACAGTCGATTCTGCGAGCGCTATCTGGTCTGGGCGCGGCCGCTGTCGGCGACAATGCGGCAAGAGCACCGCGCCGGCGAGAAGTGCTGCGTGGACTTCAGCGGCGACGGCATCGAAGTCGTCGACTCGCGCACCGGCGAATGTCGCACTGCAAAGCTTTTCGTCGCCGTACTCGGCGGCTCGCAGCATATCCAGCAGCGAGGAGCCGCATTTCCCGGTCGGCGCCATGAGCAAGCAGCGCTCGCTGCATGACGAGGTGGTCCGCCGCGTGGTGGGGGCTTGTCTCTGCGCAGCAGCGACACGTTGCCGACGTTCGTCCAGTCGACCTGGGCCTGCTCGCCGATCAAAGGGCGCCGCTCCTCACCTCGTGGACGCGCACCGCTCCCTCGGCGTCGCGCCAGGCGGCGAGACCTGCGCCACCGGCTCGAGCGACGGCACGGTGCGCATCTTCTCCCTCGACACCGGACGCGAGCTGTGGCGGTTCCAGGCGCTTTGGCGAGGCCCCAGTCGAGCACGGCCGTCTCGCCGAAAGCTCTATCTCGGCGAGGCGCGCGCGGCGCTGAGCGAGGCGCACGGGAATCTCGCGCAGGCGTTGCGCTCGGGTCCGCGGCCGGCACGGCGCAGACCAGCGCCGCGATCACTCGAGAAAGCGCGCGCGGCCGAGCGCGACCAGCCTCGCTGCGCAGGAACGCCTCGTGCCTCGCGGCGCCGCGCACTGACGCCAGTCTCTGCCGAGATCGCGCATTCCTGCAGGGAGCGCGGAGCTCGATACCAAAGGAGGACCGCTTCATCCTCTCGAAGGGCCACGGCTGCATGAGGAGACTTTTGACCGTCGAACCTGGCTCAACTCGTCCCGGGACGAGTCCTCGAAGGTAATAGAGGAAGGCCTCGCTCCAGCCCACGCTCAGGCGCCGCTCGAGGAATGAGCGGCGGGACCACCGGCACCATATAGAGGATGCCCCGCGCAGGGGCGCCGCGGGCTTGCCTGCCGCGTGGCACGGGGCGCAGTCGACGGCTCACCGGCAAGCGGTCAGGAAGGAGTCGCTCGAGGGCCTCGGTGCAGGTCAGGGCTGCGGAGGCGAAACCCTCTTGCGGTCCACGCGCAGGGGGAAGCGCGGCCCTTGGCGCAGCGCCCGCAGCCGCTCGAGCGGAACCTCGTAGCTGGGCACGGACGACGCGGCAGTCTTTCCGCCCGCTGGCATGTCGTCTTCGTCGGCCAGGACCGTGAAGCCCTGGGGCACGGGCAGCGTCCAGAGCAGCCGCCTGCAGGCGGTCACCGAGAGCGATTTCAGCGCGTCCTTGTCGAGGGTCCCGGGCTTGCCGGCGGCCTCCGGGGCTTCATCGGCGATCAGGCCGAGCGAGTTGTGCCAGGCCGGGCGCTCTCCTTTTCCCTGAAAGAGCTCGGCGGAGAAACCGACAGCGGGACTCGCCTTGGGGCCCCGCGCCCTCTGCCTCGCGCCCAGGTAGAAGCTGATGGTGACGGCGATTGCGGCATCCGCGTTCAGCCGCTTCGTCAGGTCGGCGATGGATTCCCTGGTGCCCTCCGGAGCCAACAGGACCTCGTACCCCTTCTTGCCGAGCGCGGTCTCGAGCAGGTGTGCGATCTCCGGGGCGACGCCGTCGGCGGACGAGCGGTTTTCGACCCGGAGGACAAGCCGGGGTCGCGTCGCGCCCGGCGCCGGCCGCGCGGCGACGAGCACGAGAACGGCGGCCGCTGCGCGAAGCATTGATGGAGAGCGCATTGGAGCTCCCGGTTTATCAAGCCACGCACTTCGCGTCGATGGTGGCGCGGAACGCTTGCCTCAGTGGCAGCCCTGCTTGCCGCTCATCATCGACGAGCCCATGCCGTTTCCCATGCCTTCCATCTCGCCCGTCCGGTCCATCTCGCGGCTGGTCTGCCCCTTCATCGCCGAGGCGTGCCGAGCCATCTCGGCCGCCAGGTCCGCCTTGGAGCAGCCATCCTTCGCGTGCTCATCGAGCTCGCTCCGCATAGACGCGCAGCCAGCACCGAATTCGGCGTCGCCCGGCCTGCCCAGCGAGCCCATGCATTGGTCCATGCCACCGCTCATCGACTGCATCCGATCGATCAGCGCGCCCGCCTGGCGCGCGTAGTCCGCCATCGCGGCCGCGCAGGTAGACGGAGCTGCAGCCGGCGCCGAATTCGCGTGGGCATCCACCACCACGTTGAGCGAGCTGATGGCCGAACGATAGTTGGCGATCCGGTCCGAGAACATGGAACCACCGCAGCCGGCGGCGAGCAGGGTTGCGACGAGCATCAGTGAGCGCATGGGCAATCTCCTTTAGGTGGTGGACTAGCTAGCGATGTGCCTTGCCAAACGCGAGTCAAATGCGCGCAGTATTTGCAATCGACGATCTGGCAGGCGTTTAGCCTCCCGTAAAGCTTGCGTCGAACGCGCCGTTGAAGCGCAATAAACGTAGCTGGAAAGACGCGGCATTTACGCGATTCCCGCGCAAGGCAGCGAATCGACGTGAAATGGAAGCAGCGCTGATCATGGCGTGGCCGTTGCACATAGCGCTCATTCGAAAGCGGAACGGCCGATTGAGGACCACGCAAACCATGCGCTCTCGGGCTTCACTGATGTTCGCGCTGCTGATGGCCTCGGCGCTGCCGGCGCAAGCAGGCGTGCGGGCATCCTTCGCATACACGCTCGCGGAGGGATCGGGGCCGATGGCGCTCTCGTGGCCATCGCTCACCTGGGAGCCGCGCAGCGGCGAGCTCTACGTCGTCGACCACAGCGGCGGGGTCATCGGCGTGTTCAACGACAGCGGCATGCAGGTCTTCTCATTCGGCGACGACGTCGCGGTGGGCACGCCCTCGGGCGTGGTCGCGACCGAAAACGGCGAGCTGTTCGTGCTCGCGTCGATTGGCTCGAAGTGGTCCGTCGTCCGCTGCAACTTCCGCGGCGAGCCGGTCGAGAAGCTGCTCCTCAAGGACGTGCCGACCGGCTTCGCCGAGCTGTTCACGCCGTCAGCAATCGCCACTGCCGGAGGCAAGCTCTACCTCGCCGACAAAGGAGCGATGAAGGTGCTGGTCATCGGCCTGGACGGCGCTTTCGTCTCGTCGCAGGACCTCGCGGATCTGGTCAAAGTCGATGCACGCAAGCGGATTGGTCTCGATATCCGAGGCTTCGCCGTCGATACCACCGGCAACCTTCTCTTCACCATTCCCAGCCTGTTCACGGCGTACGTCGTCTCCCCCGACGGCCGGGTCCGCTCGTTTGGGACCAAGGGCGGCGCTCCCGGGAAGTTCAACGTGGTCTCGGGAATAGCCGCGGACGAGAACGGCAACCTCTTCCTCACCGACCTGCTGCGGGCGGTGGTGATGGTCTTCGACAAGGAGTTTCACTTCATCGGCGAGTTTGGATACCGCGGCGCCGAGCCCGAAAACCTGATCGCGCCTGCCGATCTGGTCGTCGGAAACCGGAGGGTTTTCGTCACGCAGAGCGTAGGTGGCGTCAAGGCGTTCGACATTCTCATCAACTGAAGTCCTTTCAACTGGAAGCAGCACAGGAGATCTCATGAAGACATTCAATCGGAACTTGCTGGTGGCACTATCGGTGGGCGCGGTCCTGGGGTTCTCCCAGGCCTCCTACGCCTTCCACGACGGCGGCGTCGCGTACTGCGAGGGCTGCCATACCATGCACAACTCGAGCGGCAACGTGGCGATGAACAAGAAGGTCGCCACGTTGACGGGCGTGCAGTACTTGCTCCAGGGCTCTGACCAGAGCTCGACCTGCCTCAACTGCCACGCGCAGCCAGATGCGGCCCCGACCGGGTATCACATCATGACCTTCCCGGTGCCGGCTGCGGGCCTGCCCCCGGTCGAGATGACCCCCGGCGGCGACTTCGCCTATCTGGGGAAGACCTATACGTCGCTTATTCCGCGCGTTCAGGTCAGCATCGCTGAGCGGCACGGCCACAACATCATCGCTGCCGACTTCGGCCTGGTCGCCGATGCGACGCTGCTCACGGCGCCGGGCGGCACCTACGCGAACACCCAACTGAGCTGCATCAGCTGCCACGACCCGCACAGCAATGCGCGCATCGTCGATGTGGCCGGCACCATCAAGCACGCCGTGCTGGGCACCAAGACACTGCCCATCTCGCAGTCGGGTTCCTACGGCGGGCAGGCCACCGCGACCGAGGCAACCGGCGTGTACCGCCTGCTCGGCGGCGCCGGGTACGTTCCGGACTCGTACACCGCGGGCCCCAAGTTCGTCGCGGATCCCCCCATCGCCGTCGCGCCGGCCACCTACAACCGCTCCGAGGCAGTGACCGACACGCGCGTCGCGTACGGACAGGGCATGTCCGAGTGGTGCTCCAACTGCCACACCGCCATCCACAACGACAGCACTGCCAGCAAGTCGATCCACCCGGCGAGCAACGCTGCCAAACTGAGCGTGTCGGCAAACATCGCGGGCGCCACGACCACCATCGCGACCATCTATAACGATTACAAGAGCTCGGGCGATCTCTCCGGCACCTCGGCAACTTCGTACACCTCGCTGGTTCCCTACGAGGAGGGCGTTGCCACCACCGGAACGCTCGCGGTGAACGCGGCTGGCGCGCTTACTGGGCCGACTGCCGGCACCGAGAACGTGATGTGTCTGACCTGCCACCGCGCGCATGCTTCCGCCTTCGACTCCTCGACGCGCTGGAACAACCGGAGCGAGTTCCTGACCGTCGCAGGCGTCTACCCGGGCATCGACTCGGCCGTCGCTGAGGCGAAGGCCGGTTCCCCCTCGCACGGTTTGACCACCGCCGAGTACACCTCCGCCATGTACGGCCGTCCGGCGACGGTTTACGCGACCTACCAGCGGTCGCTGTGCAACAAGTGCCACGCGAAGGACTAGGATCTCGATTCATCAGCCTCGCGTAAAAGGGAAGGGGTCGCTCCGAGCGGCCCCTTTTCTTTTGCGGGCACGGACCCTGCACAGCCAATGCGCATGCCTCTCGAGTACACAAGCACCCGGAGCCGCCGCCCACATCGGCGGCGCGCGGACGCATTTCTTGCGGGCCGGTTGTTGCGCGCAGCGCTCTTCGCCGCGCTCCTCGCGGGCTGCGCGCTCAACGGCCAGAACCTCAAAGGTCCCGGCCCGCTCGAGAGCGAAGGCGAGCTTTATATCGAGCTGCAGCCGCTCGCGCCCGAGGCCGCGCGGCTCGATTTCGAGATCGGCGCGATCTCCGCGCGCCGAGCCGACGGCACGTTCGTTCCGTTGACACCCGCGCCCGGCAAGATCGCGGCGGCGGGGCAGAGGCAGCGCCTCCTCGCCTCGGGGCGGCTCGAGCCCGGAAGCTATTCCGGCCTGCTGCTGCGCATCGCGCGGGCGACGCTCGCGGGCGCGTCTGGAAGCGCCGATCTGCTCCTCCCGCCGGAGCCGTCTCCGATTGAGTTTGCGTTCACCGTCGCGGGGCACAGAGCGACGGTGCTGTCGCTCGAGCTCAATGGCCCAGGCTCGATCGACAAAGGCTTTGCGTTTGCGCCGTCCTTCACCGTATCGGTGCCGCCAAGGACCGTCACGCCGCTCATCGGCTATTGCGCCGATACCGGAACGCACGACCTCCGCGTCTTCGACAAGCGCGCTCGAGCCGTCACGGCGGTGCTCCCGACCGGCAAAGCTCCCTGGGGACTCGCGCTCGACCCGCTGCGAAACCGCGCCTACGTCGCCCTCGCCGACGAGGATCTAATCCTGATCATCGACGTGGCCTCGGGCGACGAGATAGGCCGCATCCGGCTGAGCGCTGGAGACAGCCCGCGCGAGCTCGCGCTGACGCCCGACGGCCGGCTGCTCCTCTCGGCGAACGCGGGCTCCAACACGGCGAGCTTCCTCGACACCGGATCGATGATCGAGCTTGGCCGCGTGCCCGCCGGCGAAGAGCCGCTCTCGCTGCTGCTCGACCGCAGCGGCAAGCGCGCCTTCGCCTTCAGCGCGCGCTCGAGCAGCGTTACCGTGCTCGATCTGGCGATGCGCGCGGCGATCGCCACCGTGGCCGTCGAGGCGCAACCTTTGCGCGGGCAGCTCGATCGCGCCGGGACCCGGCTCTACGTCGCTTCCGCCACCTCGGCGTACTTGACGGTCTTCTCCCTTCCGGGCCTCGCCGTCCTGAAGCGGGTCTTTGTCGGGCTGGGCGTTACCGCCCTCAAGGTGGACCCGGCTACCGATCTGGTCTACGTCGCGCTGCGCGGCGAGAAACGGCTCGCGGTCTACGACCCGTTCTCGCTCATTCCCGTGGATTACCTTGACGTCCCCGGCGCGCCTTCCTACCTCAGCATCGACGACGCCCAGAATGCGCTCTTCCTGCTCCTGCCGGAGAGCAGGGAGGTCGCGGTCTTCGACCTGACCACCAAGAGGATCCTGGCCCGCTTCGACGTCGGCAGCGAAGCGCATGTCCTCGCCTTGATGGGGGAGCGGTTCTGAGGCGCGGATGATGCGCCCTTCGCACATCGCGGCCGCCGCGCTGCTCTTGTTTCCTTGCGGCGCCTGGGCCGACGGGATCTCCGGCCTGGTCGAGGAGGAGTACTCGCGCATTCGATCGAAGACCACCGACGAGGCAGGCAATGCGACAAACTTTGACGCCGACCAGCTCACCCAGAGGTACCGCTTGACGCTCGAGCGCGGCTTCTTCCCCAGCTTGCGCTTCACCGGCGGCGGTACCTTCGAGCGGCTGCTGGGGTCCTCCTCGCAAGACGCGGCGACGCTCGATTCAGCGAGCCGCACCACCAGCCTCTTCGCCACGCTCGCGCTCTCGGGCCCGGTGCTGAGCGGAGCGGGAGGATACATTCGCCGCGACGAGCTCAGCAGTACGCTCTCGACGCGGCTGGTGAGCGAAGACCCAAACTTCTTCGTCAGCTGGCGCCCGGAGGGGCTGCCCGCCCTGAGCCTGCGGCTCGACCAGCCGCACAACTACGACAGCGCGCGCGAGGTCCAGGACGTGACCACGAGGCAGGGCATCTTCACCGCCACCTGGAGGCCGGAGCGCCGGTTCGATCTGCAATACTCCGCCTTCTACGCAAACCCGATCGACAGGCTGCACGACACGGACACCACCAGCATCGCGCAGACGGCGCGCCTGCTCTACGCGGACTCGTACTTCGACAGTCTCGCTTCTGCGGCCGCAGGACTCACCTACTCGACCCGCAGCTTCGAAGTCTCGTCGTCGGGGCCGGGCGGCACCATCGCGACGCAGCAGTTTCCCGTGGTGGGCCTCTCGCTGGTGGAGCTGTTCCCCGCGCTGCGGGCGCAGGACACGCTCTTGACGACGCCGTCGCTCATCGACGGCAACCTCACGGCGAGCGCGGGAGTCGACCTCGGCTTTGCCCCAGCGCTGGCCGGCGACAAGAACGCCCGCGACCTGGGCGTTCAGTTTGTCGACGTGCAGACCAAGGTGAACACGCTCTACGTCTGGGTGGACCGGCAGCTTCCGCTCGGGGTCTCGGCCGCGCTCGCCTGGACCGCCTGGCAGAGCGACGACAACGTGCGCTGGACCGAGTTACCGATTATCGGCGCGGTGGTCTTCGGCGCCTTCCAGAACCGGTTCGAGATCACCATCGCGCCGACGGCAGCGCGCTACCTCAAGGTGGTGACGAAGCCGCTCGATCCAGCCGTCACCACCAACCGGGCCTTCGCCAACATCTTCGTCACCGAGCTGCAGACCCTGCTCATCGAGTCGGTCGCGGGTTCGCGAGGCTGGCAGTCCTCGTCGCGCGTGGCCTGGAACGCGAGCTTTCGCACGCAGCTCTTCGACCCGAGCCTCAGCTACGACTTCACCGTCCTCTTGACCCGCGGCAATCAGACCGGCACGCAGGCGGTCGACACTTATCTGGTCACCAACGGCATCAATTACAGCCGCAAGCTGAGCCCCATCCTCCTGCTCGGCGCGCGTGTCGCGAGGCAAGATCAGGACCAGTCGCAGGGCCACCAGGGGCTCTTTCTTTACAGCGCCTCGCTCGCCGCGAACGAGCTGCTGACGCTCAGCCACAGCCTGGTGTACAGCGGCCAGTGGGTCACGGGCGCGGGGGCGACAGGCACCCAGAATTCCCTCTCGCTCTACAACCGCGCGACGCCATTCCGCGGCGTGGGGCTGCTCGCGGGCGCGGGCGTCAGCTTGCTTCGCAACGCTGTGGGGCAGACGAATCGCAGCGACCTGTTCACCTTTGCTTTGTCCCTGCAGCCGCACGCGAAGCTCTCGCTCGCGGGGACGTACGGCCATACCGAGACCACGGTGAGCGGCGGAGGCTTGCCGCGCACAGCGGCAAAGGGCGATCACGTCGACGGCAACGTCACCTTCACCCCGTTCCCCGCCCTCTACCTGTCCGCGGGCGTGTCGCGGAACGTCACCGAGAGCCGCGCCGTCACGCTTGCCAACTCGGCGCTCAACTTTTCCCCGTTCCCCGGCGGCGACCTGCAGTTCAACCTGAGCTTCAACGAGTCGTTCGACCCCGCGACGGGGGTCTCGAGGCTCTTCGTTCCCAGCCTGCGCTGGAACATCCGGGCGGGTACGCTCCTGACGGTGACCGAGTCCGTGCTGGTCAACGGCATCGGGGCCCAAAGCACGCACGCGCAAACCTTCGATGTGGATCTCAAGATCACGCTGTGAGGATGAAATGAAGACTTATGCAACGATCGCCTGTGCCGCGCTCCTGGCTGTGAGCTGCGCGTCGGGACGCAAATACCAGGACCGCAACATGGACTTCGGGGCCATCAAGACGGTCGCCGTCCTGCCCTTCACCAACCTGAGCCGCGACACGCTCGCGGGCGAGCGCGTGCGCGACGTGTACTCGAGCTTCCTGCTCGCGAGTGGCGCGGTCTACGTGCTGCCCCAGGGCGAGGTGGGCCGCGGCCTGAGCCGGGCGGCGGTCGCGGTGGTGAGCACGCCATCGACCGAGGAGGTGGTCCGGCTGGGCAAGACCCTCGCGGCGGACGCAGTGATGGTCGGCGTCCTCAAGGAGTACGGCGAGGTCCGCTCGGGGAATAGCGCTGCGAACGCCATCTCGCTGAGCCTGCAGTTGGTCGAGACGCAGACCGGTAAGGTCATCTGGGCCGCGTCGACCACGAAGGGGGGCATTACTTTCTGGGACCGCCTTTTCGGCGGCGGCGGCGAGCCGATGAACGACGTGACGGAGGACGCGGCCCGTGATCTGCTGCACAAGCTCTTCAAGTAGGTGCGCCCTCGCGCTGGCGTTGGCGGTGTCGCTCGGCGGTTGCGCGGGGACGCGCGCGAAGGCCGGGCTGCCTCGCGCCGCGCCCGCTAAGCTCGCGCTCTTCCCGCTGCTCAACCTGAGCGGAGGGATGGCGCCGGTGCGCGAGGTGGGGCGCGCGCTGGAGCAGTCGCTACGGCTGCACGGCATCGAGCTCGTGGACGCGGACGCGCAGGAGCAGTTCCTCGCTCGCCACCGCATCCGCTACACCGGCGGCATCGACCGCGAGGGGGCCGAGGCGGCGGGAGCGGAGCTGGGCGCTTCGGGCGTGCTGCTGGCCTCGCTCGATCTCTACCAGGCCGGCGTTCCTCCCAGTGTCGCCTTGACCTTGCGCCTCGTCTCGGCCGACGGCGCGGCGAAGGTTCTCTGGATCGACGGCGCCGGCCGCACAGGCGACGACGCTCCGGGGCTCTTCGACCTTGGGCTCGTCAACGACGCCACCGCCCTGCAGGCCGATCTCATGGACCGGCTCTCGACCTCGCTCGCCGCCTTCCTCGACCACCGCAAAGCGTCTGCAGGCTGCGCTGGCGGCGGGCGCTTTGCGCCCAGGGCGTCCTTCCGCTCGACGGCGCTCGATCCCAAGGCGAGCTATACGGTCGCGGTTTTGCCCTTCCTCAACGAATCTACGCGCCGCAACGCGGGCGAGGTGCTCGCGAACACCTTTTTGCGCGAGCTCCACACGGCGGCGGGCCTGCGGGTCGTCGAGCCCGGCCTCGTCCGCGACGAGATGCTTCGCTTCCGTATCATCCTCGAGGGCGGCGTCTCGCTCGACAATGCGCGCCTGATGCTCGAGCTGCTGCAGGCCGATCTGGTGCTCACCGGCACGGTGCTGGCTTATGACGACGCCATTGGCGGCGGTAATCCCAGAGTGCACTTCACTGCCGTGCTGCTCGATCGCAAGAACAACGAGGTCGTCTGGCAGTCCACCTCGCACGGCCTGGGCGACGACGGCGTCTTCTTTTTCGAGCAAGGCAAGATCGGCACGGCGAACGAGCTGGCATGTCGCCTGGTGAAGGGCGCCGTGGATCGCATGCTGGAGAAGCGCGCAAACTGAGCGGCGACGCGCAGGTTTTACGCCGCCAGGGCTGCGCGTCAGCCGGTTTACGGGCGCCTGAGGGCTGGTGCAGGGTTTGCAGACTTCATCGATATGCGCCCCACACTGCACGTCGCCCTGGTGGTCTTCCTCTGTGCCACGCTGCTCGCCGTCGCCGCCTCCGCGCAGACCGCGAGCCCGGCGGATTCCAAATCCGGCGCGTATGCGCTCATCACCGGGCCCGATGGGGAAATCAAGGCGCCGCTCTTCAGCGAGAAGTACGCGCAGACAAAGGTGGCGCAGGTCGAGGATCGGATCCTCACGCTCCAGGATCTCGCCGACGCGCTCGCGAGCAGCCACCTCGCCCGGGGCCCTGAGTCGAAGAGCGACAAGAAAGACTTTACGCCGGTGCTCGATCGGCTGATCGGGACGCAGCTCATCGCGCTCGAAGCGCACGAGATGGGCATCGACGAGCTTCCCGAGGTCAAGGCAGCGGTCGAGAAGTTCGCGGATTCCACGCTGCGCGAGGAGCTGAAGAGCCGGGTCACGAAGGGCTTGAAGCCAGACCCCGCCGAGGTGCAGCGCCTCTACCGGGAGGCCATCCGCGAGTGGAAGATCAAGTCGGTGCTCTTCGTCGCCGAGGCGGACGCCAGGGCCTTCTCCCTCTCCCTCGCTACCGGCAAGCGCTTCGACGAGGCGGCGCAGCAGGCCATCGCCGCCAAGAAGGCGACAGGCGGCGAGGCCGGTCAGTACGTCTCGGCGAAGTCGAAGGAGTTCCTGCCGCAGATCCTCGCGACGGCGCGTGCGCTCCTGCCGGGGCACGCGAGCGCGGCCATCCAGGTGCCCAACGGCTGGACGGTGATTGGACTGGAAGACATCCGCTACCCGGAAGACGCGCAGGCGCACGCCGAGGCCGAGCAGGCCTCGGTGGAACGGCAGGGCGAGGACGCGCTGAAGAAGTTCTACGCGGGGCTGATGAAGCACGTGCACATCGATCAAAAGCGCTTCGCGCGCCTCGATTTCGAAAAGAAGAAGCCGGGGTTCGCAACGCTCGCCAAAGATCAGCGCGTGCTCGCGCGCATCGAGGGCGGCCAGCCGATCACCGTCGCCGATCTGGCGAAGGAGCTGCAGCTCAACTTCTTCCACGGAATCGACGCGGCCATCGCCGAGAAGAAGCTCAAGGATCAGACGCTGCCGCTTTTCAATGCGCTGCTCTATAAGCGCGTCTTCACCGCCGAGGCCCGGCGCGAGGACGTCGCTGCGGGCAGCGAATACAAGAAGCTCGTCGCCGACTATCGCGACTCGGTGGTCTTCGGCGTCTTCGTCCAGAGGGCGGTGCTGCCCGACTTGAAGGTGATGGAGGACGAAGGCAAGAAATACTACGAGGCCCATAAGAGCGAATACAGCTATCCCGAATTTTTCAGTCTCTATAGCCTGGGCTTCGCCACCGAGGCTGAGGCGCGCGCGGCCAAGAGCAAGCTGGAGGCGGGCACCGACTTCAAGTGGCTCAAGGCCACGGCCCAGGGGCAGATCAAGGAGGCCGATCGGGCGGTCGACTTCGACGGCTCGACGATGAGCGCGAAGGCGCTGGCGCCGGCGCTTGCCGCCGCGCTCAAAGGCACCAGGAGCGGCGCCCTGCGCCTGTATGCGGCCGAAGGCGGACAGCACTACGTCATCCTGGTCAAGCAAGAGACGCCGCCCTTGCCGCAGCCTTACCTGCAGTCGCGCGAGGCCATTGCGAAGAAGCTCTCGGCCGAGAAGCTGAGCAAGGCGCTCGAGGAGTGGGTCGCGAAGCTGCGCAAGGCGCACGTCGTGAAGGTATTCGTCACGAAGATCGTCAGCTGAAGCACCGCGCCCCAAGACCATGCGCGCGACCTCGAAGCGGAGCTTCCTCCCGGCCTGGGTCGCACTCGCCTGCACGCTGTTGTGCGCCGGGGCGGCGAGCGCCGAGGAGTTCGCTCGCAAGAGCTGCCTCGAGTGCCACACCAAGTTTGCCGAGAAGCACCTTGGGCAGAAGCATTTGCATGCCGACGTCAAGGCGCAGCGCTGCGAGGAGTGCCACCTGCGGCACGGTATCGTTCCCAAGCTTCTGCTCAAGGAGCAGGGCAATGCTCTTTGCATCAAGTGCCACAGCAACAAGTCGATCGGCCTCGATCAGAAAAACGTGCATGCGCCGCTCAAGAGCGGGCTGTGCACGCAGTGCCACGATGCCCACGGCTCCGACGCGCCGTTCATGCTCAAAGCCGAAGGGAGCGCCTCCTGCTTTACCTGCCATGCGCCCGGGCCGTTCCAGCGCAAGAATGTACACAAGGTCCTCACCACCGATGGTTGCAAGGCGTGCCACGTCTCGCATGCGGGGAGCGAGAAGGGCCTGCTCGTCGCCAGCGAAACAAAGCTGTGCGCCAAGTGCCACGCTCCCGCGGCGCCAGCATTCCTGAAGGCGCACGGCGGCTTTCCGGTAGCGACCAAGAGCTGCTCCACCTGCCACGACCCTCACTCTTCCGAGCTGCCCGGCCTGCTGCGCGCCTCGGTCCACAAGCCGCTCGTGAAGGGCTCGTGCAGCGATTGCCATATGAGCGGAGACATCGCGAAGCCGTTCGCGCTCAAGGACAACGGGAGCAGGCTCTGCTTCGCCTGTCACCGCGCCGAATCGATTTCGCTGGCGGGAATGGCCGTGCACGCGCCGGTGCAGAAAGGCGATTGCCTCGCCTGCCACGACGCGCATACCTCGGACAACAAGGCCCTGCTCAAAGCGAAGGGCAACGCGCTCTGTTTCGGCTGTCATAAGGAAAAGCGCGCCACCTTATCGGCGCCGCACGCAGCCGTCACCCAGGGCGCGGGCTGCCTCTCCTGCCACAAGGCTCACGCGGCGGCGAAGAAAGGCTTGATCGATCAGGACAAGGACGCGCTCTGCCTCAAGTGCCACGCTGCTTCTGCGACGAAGGCCAAGGTAATGCACGCGCCGTTCGCCGCAGGCACTTGCTCGGTTTGCCACGATGCGCACGGCTCCAACTTGCCGGGCATGCTCAAGAAGCCGGAGGACAAGCTCTGCTTCGGCTGCCACGCCGACGCCGAGGTGCGCTTCACCAAAGCGCAGACGCACAAGCCGGTGCAGGAGGGGAATTGCGAGGCCTGCCACGTCGCGCACCGCTCGGAGCTGAAGGGATTGCTCAAGGCCGAGGGCGCGCAGCTCTGCCAGTCGTGCCACGCCGAGCTCTTCAATCCGGCGCTGAGCGTGTCGAGCCACAAGCCATTCGCCGAGGGCAAGTGCCTCGAGTGCCACGACCCACACGGGTCGAACCTGGCCGGCCTGGCGAAGGCGCCGCAGAAAGAGCTTTGCCTGAAGTGCCACGAGGCCACCGCGAAAGAGGCGCGCGAGGCGAAGAGCGTGCACGCGCCGTTTGCCGCGGGCGATTGCACCAAGTGCCACAACCCGCACCGCGCGGGCCTCAAGTCGCTGCTGCTCTCCGGGGGGCCCGAGGCGTGCTTCAGCTGCCACACTGTCCTCAAGCAGAGGATGGACGCCGGCGACCACAACCACGCGCCGGCCGTTCAAAGCTGCTCGCAGTGCCACGCGGCGCACGCGTCCTCGCGCGCAAAGCTCCTCACCCAGGCGCAGCCCGAGCTTTGCTTCACCTGCCACAAGCCGGCGGAGCCGAAGTTCAAGGCAGCTCATCTGGAGATCGATTTGAGCCGCAGCACCTGCACGAGCTGCCACGACCCGCACGTGTCGAAGGACGCGCGGCTCCTGAACCCGGTGCTGCACTCGCCCTTCGACAAGGGTCGATGCGACGCGTGTCACGCGGCCGAGAAAGGAGTTGCCCGATGATCGCCGCGCTCCTGGCCATCGCGCTCCTCGGAGCGGCGGCCGATCAAAAGCTCCTGCCCGGCGCAGAGGGCAAGCTCTGCCTGGGGTGCCACCAGGACTTCGAGGCGCGGCTGCACAAGCCGTTCGTGCACACGCCGATGAAAGAGGGGAAGTGCACCGACTGCCACCGCGCGCACGCCTCGCAGCACGGCAAGCTGCTCGACCAGGACGCGAGCAAGATCTGCCTGGGGTGCCACGCCGCCGTGATACCGGCCGGCGCGAAGAGCGTGCACGCGCCGGTGGCCAAAGGCTCGTGCGTCGCGTGTCACGACCCGCACTCCTCCGACGATAAATTCGAGCTGTTGAAGCCGCAGGCGCAGCTCTGCGCCAGCTGCCACGCGGGCATTGCCGACGCGGCGTTCCGGGCCAGGTTCAAGCATGAGCCGATGAACAAAGGCGCGAGCTGCTCCACTTGTCACGACGCCCATGCCTCGGCGAACGGCACAGCGCTTCTCCGCCACGACGAGCCGGCGCTTTGCCTCTCCTGTCATAAGCCCGGCAAAGAGATGGACCGCGCTCATTCGGGATACCCGGTCGCGACCTCGCGCTGCTCGAGCTGCCATGACCCGCACGGCTCCAATCGCAAGGGAATGCTCTTTGATACCGTGCACAAGCCGGTGGCGACGCGGCAGTGCGCCGATTGCCACGCTGCAGCCGGCTCGGCTGCGCCGCTGGCGCTCAAGCAGGAAGGCGTCCAGCTTTGCCAGGGCTGCCACAAAGACAAGGTCGCGCTGATGACCGGCAAGGCGCAGATCCACGAGGCCATCGTCGATGGCAAGGGTTGCCTCAACTGCCACGCGGCGCACGCCTCGAAGAAGCCGGGGCTCCTGCGCGGGACCCAGATTGCAGTCTGCGGGAGCTGCCACGCGGATACCATTCGCCGCCAGGAGCAATCGCCCACGAAGCATGTGCCCGTTCAAGGCGGCGATTGCACTGCGTGCCACGATCCGCACGCGTCGGAGGCGCCGCTCCTCCTTATCAAGGCGAACACCGTTGACCTATGCGGCAAGTGCCACGACTGGCAGAAGCACGCCTCGCATCCCATCGGCGAGAAGCTGAAGGACCCGCGGAACCAGAATATGAGCCTCGATTGCCTGAGCTGTCACCGCGCCCACGGCACCGAGTACAAGCATATGAATCCGTATCCGACCACGACCGAGCTGTGCACGAAGTGCCACCAGCAGTTCAAACGGTGAGCGTGATGCGAGCTCTTCTGCTGAAGCTTTCCGCTGCGCTGCTCCTCTCTGGCGCAGGGGCGCAGGCCGCCGGGATCGCGATTTTTCCCGCCTCGTCGGCTTACGGCGACGAGAAGGGCGCGCGGTTCAGGTCACCCGAGGGAATCGCCTGCACCGACGCGGGGCTGGTGGCTGTCGCGGACTCCGGCAATCGGCGGCTGGTCACCTTCCGCTTCACGGACGGCAAGCTCTCTGGCGGCGCGGAGATCAAGCTCGCGCAGCTCGGGGCGCCGGTGCGCCTGCAGATCGACGGGCAGGGAAATCTGCTGGCGCTCGACTCGCGCACGCGGCGCATCGTGCGCGTCTCGCCGCAGGGCGCGTTCCTCGGCTTCCTCGAGCCGACCGGCCTGCCCATCGGACGTGGCTTCTTTCCCGTGAGCTTCAAGCTCGACGCCGCCGGCTCCGTCTATTTGCTCGACGTTCTCTCGGCGCGCGTGGTCGTGCTCGACGGCAAAGGCGTCTTCGAGCGGCAGCTCGAGCTTCCACCGAAAGCCGTCGCGACCGACGTCGCCGTGGACGCGAAAGGAACGCTTTATGTCGTCGATGCGGTGGCCGCCATCGTCTACTCGGCGCCGAAGGGAGCACGCTTGTTCGCGCCCTTCAGCAAGTCGCTGCGCGATTACGCCAGCTTTCCCACCTATCTTGCCGAGGCTGGACGCGGGCTCTTCTTCGTGGTCGACCGCAATGGAGACGGCCTGGTCGTGCTCGGCCCCGACGGCTCGTTCGCGGGGCGGCAGCTCGGCATCGGATGGACCGAGGGGCTGATCGATTCGCCGGGACAGATCTGCGTGGACGGGAAGGGCGACGTCTTCATTGCCGACCGCAATAATCACCGCGTCCAGGCGTTCACGCCCGCGCCGGTGGCGGTAGCGGACCTCCCGCCAGACAGCATTGCCGCCCCCGCAAGAGTACCAAGCCGCTAAGCGTGCTAGTGCCACCCGTAAGCCGTAAGCTCCCCGCATGGACCCACGCGGCCACGCTCCGGCGCCCTCGGCGGCTGACGCGCGTCGGCGGCTCGAGCTTGGCCGAGCGGAGATCTTCGCTCGCCACCGCGCGGGCGCCACCGGCCACGATGTCGTCCGCGCCATCGCCGCGCTGACCGACGAAGTGGTCCGCGACCTGCTCGCCGCCGTCACGGCCGAAGTTCCCGGGGGTGGCGAGCCGCTGCTCTCGCTGGTGGCCACCGGCGGCTACGGCCGCGCCGAGCTGTCCCCGCGGTCTGACGTCGATCTCCTCGCGCTGCTCCCCGACCCCTCCGCGCCCACCACCCAGCGTACCCGCGCCGACCAGATCGCCGAGCGCCTCCACCGCGCGCTCTGGGACGCGAACCTCGAGGCCGGCTTCGCCGCGCGCACCATCGACCAGTGCCTCTCGCTCGCCCGCGAGGATCACACCGCGCGCACCGCCCTGCTCGAGTGCCGCCTCGTCCAAGGCGACCTCCCGCTCTTCAATCGCCTCGAGCGCGCCGTGCTCACCGAGCTCGGGGCGCGCAAGGTCGAGGAGTTCATCGAGGACAAGCTCGAGGAGTACCAGGAGCGCCGCAAGCGCTACGGCAGCTCGGTGTGGTTGCTGGAGCCGCACCTCAAGCAAGGCAAGGGCGGGCTGCGCGATCTCCAGACCGCGCTCTGGATCGCACGGGCGCGCCACCAGGTCTCGGGTCTCGGCGAGGCCGGCGAGCGCGGCTTGCTGCCGAAGAGTGAGGTCGAAGCCGCGCGCTCCGCCCGCGACACGCTCTGGCGCCTGCGCAACGAGCTGCACTATGCGACCAACCGGCGCGACGACCGCCTCACCTTCGACAACCAGCGCAAGGTCGCCGAGGGCCTCGGCTACCGCGACGCGCCCGGCGGCGAGCTCGCCGTCGAGCAGCTGATGCGCAGCGGGTACCTCGCGCTGCAGGAGATCGCGCGAGTATCCGACGCGCTGATCGACCGCTGTGCCATCGAGGACGCTCCGCGCGCCGCGCTTCGCCGCGCCCCTCCGCCGCGCGTCCTCGACGGCGCGTTCAAGCTCTGGAACGGCCGCATCATGGTCACCGACGGCGCCGTCTTCGAGCGCCGGCCCGCCGACATGCTGCGGCTCTACGCCATGGCCGAGACCTACGGCGTGCCGGTGCACAGCGGCACGCGGGATCTCGTGGTCCAGGAGCTGCAGCGCAGCGCCCCGCACCTCGCGCACGATCGGGACGCTCATCTCGAGCTGTGGCAGCTCCTGGTGCGCGAGGGAAGCGAAGGCACTGCGCTGGTCCCGCTGCACGAGCTCGGCGTGCTCGGCGCGCTGCTCCCCGAGGTCGCGCGCCTGCGCGCCCGCTCCCAGCACAGCCTCTACCATGTGTACACGGTGGACACGCACACGGTGTTCGCGCTGGTCCGGTCGATGCGCCTGCGCGCCGGCGCGCTCGCCGAGGTTGAGCCCGGGCTGACTCGCGTCGCACGGGCGCAGCAACGGCCGCTGGTGCTGATGCTCGGCCTGCTCTTCCACGATCTCGGCAAGGGCCTCGGGCCGGACCACTCCGCGCGCGGCGCCGAGCTGGTGCGTGGATACGCGCAGCGCATCGGCCTTGATCCCGCCGATGCCGACGACATCGCCTGGCTGGTCCTCGCCCATCTCAAAATGAGCCATATCTCGCAGCGGCGCGATCTCGAGGACCACGCGCTGCTCGAGGACTTCGCGGGCGAGGTGCAGACCGTCGAGCGCCTGGAGATGCTGTATCTGTTGACCTACGCCGACATGGCCAGCGTCTCGCCCGAGAACTGGACGCAGTGGAGGGCGGGGCTCCTGCGCGCGCTCTATGAGCGGACCCGCGCGGTGATGCTGGCCGAAGGATTGGGCGCTCCGGAGCACGCGCACTCGGTCGAGGCGCGGCGCGAGCGGCTGATCGCGCAGGTCTCGGCCCGTGCCGGCGATGCGCGCGCGCCCGGGGCGGCGGCTGGAGAGCAGAGCCGGCTCGCGGCCGAGTTCGTGCACGCCTTGCCCGAGCGCTACCTGGCGACTGCGCGGCCCGAAGAGGCTGCCCGCCACCTCAAGCTCTGGTCGCTCGCGCGGAGCACGAGCTTCGCATCGGAGCTTCGCTGCCCGGACGCAGGCGAGGCGGACCTCACGCTCGTCGCACCCGACCGTCCCGGCCTGCTCGCGCTCTTCACCGCCGCGCTGGCGGCGAACGGCATCGACATCCTCGCCGCGGAGGTGCACTCGCTCGCCGGCGGTATCGCGCTCGACACCTTCGTGGTGCGGGAGAGCGGCGGCGGCGTGCCGTCGCAGGCGCGGTGGGAAGCGGCGCGCCTCGATCTGCTCAAGCTGCTCGCCGGCGCCGAGGACGGACGGCGCCTGGTGGAGAAACGCCTGCGCCGCGCGGCCTTCGCCACCGCGGCCGCGCCGATGGTCGAGACCAGGATCCGCGTCGATGATCTCTCCAGTGAGGAGATGACGATCATCGACGTGATCACGCAGGACCGGCCGGGCCTGCTGCACGCCCTGGCAGAAGCGTTTCATGCCGCCCAGGTCTCCATCGAAGTCGCGAGGATAGCCACGGAAGGCAACCGGGCGACCGATGCGTTCTACGTTCGGGAAGCAGCGAGCGCCCGATCGCCCGGCGGCTCGGCCAAAGTCCGGGATCCGGCCCGTGGTGCTGCCATCGTCGCGGCTTTGCAAGCGGCTCTCGCCTCACTAGCGGGCCGGAGCTGAGTTTTTCCCAAGAAGTCGCGGACGCTTGACAGCTTGCACACCCCGGCAGGCCGACCTAGCTTTCGCTTTGTCAACTGTGAACAGGCGGACAACGTCCTGCTTGTCGCTCAGGCGTAGGTGGATGTGGCAGACGGCTTGCACCGCGGGGAGTTCGAGATGGCGACGCGCAAGACGACCACGAAGAGTTCCTCGAAGCCGAAGCGGCGGGCAGCTGACTTGAAGGTATCCCGGCGTGCTCCCTCCCGCGAAGGCGGGATGACGGTGAGAGAGGCGGGCCGCAAGGGGGGCCTGATCGGGGGGCGGAAGGGTGGCTTGGCAGTCAAGGCAGAGCACGGCGTCGAGTTCTTCCAGAAGATTGGCCGCCTCGGCGGACAGCGGGTTCGCGACTTGATCGCGGCTGGCCGCAAGGCGATGGAGCGGCCGGCACGCCGGCGGCACACTTAGGCAAAGCAGGCGAGCACAGGGCTACAGAGTTTCACCTATACGGTTTTAAAATCGCCCCAAAACGGGGCTTCACCGGGGGTCGGGGATGGCGGACGAGACGGTTAAGAAGAAGGGTGCGATGAGCGTGAGCGAGGCCGGCCGCAAGGGCGGCCAGACGGTTCGCGACAAGTACGGTCACTCCTTCTACGAGGAGATCGGCCGCAAGGGCGGCGAGACGGTGAAGGCTGAGCGCGGCCGCGCCTTCTACGAGCAGATCGGCAAGAAGGGCGGCGACACCGTGAAGGCCGAGCGGGGCGTCGCGTTCTACGAGCAGATCGGCAAGAAGGGCGGCGAGGCCGTCAAGGCCGAGCGCGGAACGCCGTTCTACGAAGAGATCGGCAAGAAGGGCGGTCACCGCGTCCGGACGCTGATCGAAGAGGGCAAGAAGGCGGCGAGCGAGGCGGCAGCGGCCGCGGCGGCGCGGCCGGCAATGCCCGAGCGCAACGAAGCGTCGGTCGGCGGCGAAGTGATGCCGGACGATCTCGACGCCCGGCATGAGTAGTCCCGCGCGACTCTTGAGGTGACGCAATGATCAAGACACGCGGGAACGGCAAGGGCGGGATGACCGTCTCAGAGGCAGGTCGCAAAGGCGGCGAGCGCGTTCGCGACGAGCGGGGCGTTGGTTTCTACCAGGAGATCGGCCGCAAGGGCGGTGAGATCGGCGGGCGCAAGGGCGGCGAGGCCGTGCGGGACAAGTACGGCCCATCGTTCTACGAGGAGATCGGCCGCAAGGGCGGCCAGAAGGTCCGCGAGCTCATCGAGCAAGGCAAGAAGCGCATCAGCGAGTAAGAGGCACGCTTCAATTCGAAGCGGGCTGCAGCAGTGAACCTGAAGGGGCTGACGGCGAAGGGGAGGGGGGCTCCTTCCAATCACCGGAGGCACGAATGGCAGACGAAAAGGTCGAACCGAAAAAAGGCGGGATGACGGTCGCGGAGGCAGGGCGCAAGGGTGGCGTGAAGGTCGCGCAGGAACGTGGGCGCGCCTTTTACGAGCAGATCGGGCGCAAGGGCGGCGAGACCGTGAAGGCGGAGCGCGGGCACGAGTTCTACGAGCAGATTGGCAAGAAGGGCGGCGAGTCGGTTCGTGCATCGCGCGGTCCCGAGTTTTACTCGCAGATTGGCCACAAGGGTGGCCAGAAGGTCCGCGAGCTGATCGAGCAGGGCAAGCGAATGGCCCGCGAGGCCGCGGAGCGTACGGCAAACGCGGAGAAGGCGGGCAGCACGCTGGATGAGCAGGGGAACCTGATCAAGAAGTAACCCTGCAGTCGATGCAGTCAGAGGGCGGACGACTCCTTGAGGGTCGTCCGCCTTCCTCTTGTGGCGCACGTCAAGTTTCTCCTCTGTGCGAGCGTTTTTTTGCTCCCGGCGCGCGGCCGCCGCAACATGCGGTCCGTGGCGCAGAGAGCTCCCATCCAGCCGATCGATCCCGATCACCCGCAGCCGCGGCACATCGCGCGCGCGGTCGCCATCCTCGAGGGCGGCGGCGTCGTCGCCTACCCGACCGACACGTACTACGCGCTCGGCTGCGACCTGTTCCAGAAGAAGGCCATCGAGAAGCTCGCGCAGCTCAAGCGGCGCAGCGAGAAGAAGCCGTTCGCCTTTCTCTGCGCCGACCTCAGCGAGGTGGCGAAGTACGCCATCGTTTCGAACGAGCAGTACCGCATCCTCAAGCGGCTGCTGCCGGGCCCGTACACGATGGTGCTCGCGGCGACGCGCCTGGTGCCGCGCACCGCCCTCACCCGCCAGCGCACCGTTGGCATTCGGGTGCCGGACGCCGCGGTGGCTGTCGCGCTGGTCAGCGCGCTGGGCCGCCCGCTCGCCACCACCAGCGCCGCGCTTCCTGACGAAGAGCCGCTCATCGACGCGTCGGACATCCAGGAGCAACTCGGCCACGGCATCGATCTCATCCTCGATGGCGGCAGCACGCTCAACGAGCCGTCGACGGTGCTCGACCTCACCGGTCCGTCGCCGGTGGTGCTGCGCGAGGGCAAGGGCAAGCTCGAGGGCGTGCTCTCGTGACGCTCGTCCGTGAGCAGGAGGAACGCTTCGAGGGCTACCAGCCGCCGGCAGACGGCGCGCCGGGACCGCTCTTCGACGCGCTCGATCGCTATCTCGCGCACCTGCGCGTCGAGCGCGGGCTCCTGCCAGCCACGCTCGAGTCGTACGCGCGCGACCTGCAAGAATATCTCGGCTGGCTGTGCAGCGAAGCGATCTGGTCGCTCGCGCAGGTGACCGAGCAGACCATCCTGCAGCACCTCGCGGCGCTGCACACGCGGGGCCTGAGCCAGTCCTCGCAAGCGCGCCACCTCGCCGCGGTGCGAGGGCTGCACAAATTCGCCAACGCCGAAGGCCTCGCGCCGCTCGACCCAGCCGCGCGCGTCGGCGCCACCCGCGGCGCGCGGCCGCTGCCGAGCTTCCTCGGCGTGAATGAGGTGGACCGCCTGCTCGGCCAGCCGGATCCGAAGAGCTTCGCCGGCGCGCGCGACAAGGCCATGCTCGAGCTGCTCTATGCGTCGGGCCTGCGCGTCTCGGAGCTGGTGGCGCTGCCGCTGCTCGGCGTCGACCTGCGCGCTGGCCTGGTGCGCGTGCGCGGAAAGGGTGGCAAGGAGCGCATCGTGCCGGTGGGCGAGCGCGCCCAGACGGCGCTCAGCGTCTACCTCGAGCAGGCGCGCGGGGCGCTCCTCGGCACGCGCCAGAGCCGCGACCTGTTCGTCACGCCGCGGGGCGGCCGGATGACGCGCCAGGGATTCTGGAAGCTGCTCGCCCGCCACGCGCGCTGCGCGGGCATCGCCGGGCGCGTCTACCCGCACACGCTGCGCCACAGCTTCGCTACCCACCTGCTCGAGGGCGGCGCTGATCTGCGCGCCGTGCAGGCGATGCTGGGCCACGCCGACATCGCCACCACGCAGATCTACACGCACGTGGACCGCGAGCGCCTCAAGGCGGTGCTCTCGAAGCACCCCCGCGCGTAGATCGCGCTGCGCTAAAGTAGGCGCTCTCGCGCCTGGAATTGCGCTGCGCTATGGTGCGCGCCCCGCATGCGCGCCCTGCTCCTCACCCTCGCGATTTCCCTGCCCGCGCTGGCGTTCGACTGCCCGCCTGACCAGCGGATCAAGCTCGACCTCGAGCGGTGGAAGGCGTCGCTGAAGGCGGCGGCGCCGGGCTCGCCGGAGCAGAGCGCGGCGATCAAGTCGCTGCGCTTCGCCGAGGTGCCCTCCGGCAGCGACGAGATCCCCGCCGCCGCCTGTGCCAGCAAGCCGGTGCTCAAGGGCATCGACCTCTTCGAGTCGAAGCTCACCGGCGCAGGCGACGAGGACATGCAGTAAAAGAACGCCATGGCCGAAGCAGCTCCGCAGCGAACGCCGAAACGAGTCGTCTCCGGGATGCGCCCCACGGGCCGCATGCACCTGGGGCATTTCCATGGCGCGCTGAAAAACTGGATCGAGATCTCGCGCAAGGCCGACTGCTATTTCTTCTCGGCCGACTGGCACGCGCTGACCACCGATTACCAAGATCCGTCCCGGATCGCCGAGTCCCAGCGCGAGATGTTCGCCGACTGGATCGCGGCGGGCCTGGACCCCGAGCGCTGCACGCTCTTCATCCAGTCGCAGGTCAAGCAGCACGCCGAGCTGTTCCTGCTTTTGGGCATGGTCACGCCCATCGGCTGGCTCGAGCGCGTGCCGACTTACAAGGAGCTGCAGGAGCAGCTGCGCGAGAAGGACCTGGCCAACTACGGCTTCCTCGGCTACCCCGCGCTGCAGACGGCCGACGTGGCGGTGTACGACGCCGACGCGGTGCCGGTCGGGCAGGACCAGGTCTCGCACCTCGAGTTCGCGCGCGAGCTGGTGCGGCGCTTCAATCACCTCTACGGGAACGTGCTGGTCGAGCCGCACGCCTACCTGACCGAGGTGCCGAAGATCCTTGGGCTCGACGGCCGCAAGATGAGCAAGTCGTTCGGCAACTCGATCGAGCTGGGCGAGGAGGCCGAGAGCGCGCGCAAGCGGATCATGGTGGCGGTGACCGACCCGCAGCGGAAGCGGCGCACCGACCCCGGCAACCCCGAGGTGTGCGCCATCTATTATTTGCACCGCGCCTATAGCCCGAAGGCGACGGTGGCGCTGGTGGACCGCGAGTGCCGCAGCGCGGGCATCGGCTGCGTGGACTGCAAGAAGCTGCTGCTCGAGTCGCTGCTGCCCGCGCTGGAGCAGCACCGCGAGGCGCGCGCAAAGCTGTCGACCGCGCACGTCAACGAGCTGGTGCAGCTGGGAACGGCGAAGGCGCGCAAGCTGGCCGAGCAGACCATGGAGCGCGTCCGGACGGCGATGAAGCTATGAGCGAGGCGGCGGCACAGGAGGCTCCGCTCTCGCTCTCGCTGCCCCGGTTCGAGGGGCCGCTGGATCTGTTGCTGTCGCTGATTCAGGATCACAAACTCGACATCTTCGACATCCCGATCTCTTTCGTTACCGAAAAGTATATCGAATTTATCGAAGCGGCGCGGGCGCTCAACATCGATCTGGCGGGCGAATATCTGCTGATGGCCGCCACGCTGGCGCACATCAAGTCGCGCATGCTGCTGCCGCGCGACGAGTCGAAGGACGTTCCCGATCTGGAGATCGGTCCCGACCCGCGCGAAGAGCTGGTGCGGCGGCTGCTCGAGTACCAGAAGTACAAGGACGCGGCGGCCAGCCTGGGCGCGCATCCGCAGCTGGGGCGCGACACCTTCGTGCGGCGGGCGCGCGAGGAGCTGCCGCTCGCGCCCGAGGAAGCGGCTTATCTGCAATCGCCGGAAGTCTCGGTCTACCGGTTGATCGAGCTGTTAGCGAAATGTTTGAAAGCCCGGAAGATCGAGATCCCCCACGAGGTGTTCGTCGAGCGGCTCTCCATCGGCGACCGCATCGCGGTGATCACCGACCGGCTCAAGGCCGAGGAGCGCCTCACCTTCAGCTCGCTCTTCGCCGACCTGACCGAGCTGGAGAAGCACCGCATGGTGCCTACCTTCCTCGCGGTGCTCGAGATGGCGAGGCTGAAGCTCCTCCGCGTGCACCAGCCCGACCGGCACGCGGAGATCTACCTCTCGCGTACCGACGCGCACGCGGGCGTCTGGGCGGAAGGAGCGGCGCTTGACTATCGAGGGTGAGAAGGGTCCGGACCAGCTTCCGCTCTCGCCGGAGCTGGCGCCGCCGGAGCCCGCCGCGCCGGCTCCGCCGGTTGCCAACGAGAAATCGGACGAGCAGGAGCTCAAGGAAGCGACCCAGACCGAGTTCGCGCAGCTCAAGGAGGCCGCGCGCTTTGCCTCGCCCGAGCGAGTGCGCGCGGTGATCGAGGCGCTCTTCTTCGCCGCCGAAAAGCCGCTCGATGTGCAAACGCTCCACGAGACCACGCAGTTCGCCGCGCCGATGATCCAGCAAGCGGTCGCCGAATTGCAGCAGGCCTACGCGCCGGGAGTGGGCGGGGTGGTGCTCATCGATCTGGGCGCGCGCTGGCAGATCCGCACCGACGCGGCGGTGGGCGCCTACGTGCGCCGCATGCTGCAGGTGAAGCCGATGCGCCTGACGCGCGCGGCGCTGGAGACGCTCGCCATCGTCGCCTACCGGCAGCCGGCCACGCGGCCCGAGATCGAGGATCTGCGCGGCGTGGACTGCGGCGCCGTCACCAAGGCTCTTCTCGAGCGCAAGCTGATCCGCATCCTCGGCAAGAAGGACGAGCCGGGCCGGCCGCTTTTGTACGGGACGACCAAGGAGTTCCTCGAGCTGTTCAACCTGCGCGACCTGACGCAGCTGCCGACGCTGCGCGAGTTCCAGGAGCTGTCCGAGGAGAGCCGCAAGATCGTCGAGGAGGAGACGCCCGCGCAGGGCGTGCCGGCCATCGCCGGCATCACCGATCTCGCGCACGATCCGGCAGCCGCCGAGCGCATCGCCAAGGCCACCGCCGAGAGCGACGCCGCGCTCGATCAGCTCGAGAGCGCGATGGCGGTGGCCGAAGAGAAAACCAGAACCGCCGCCGCGGTGCTCGCGCCGTCGCCGCCAGCCGTGCCACTTGCGCCAATCGCGCCAACCGCGTCGCCAGAGCTTGTTGAGCCAGCCGCACCACCACCGGAGCCGTCCAAAGATGCCTGAAGAACGCCTGCAGAAGATCCTCGCCCACGCAGGCATCGCCTCGCGGCGCAAGGCCGAGGAGATCATCGCCGCCGGCCGTGTCGAGCTGAACGGCAAGGTGGTGAAGGAGCTCGGCACCAAGGCCGACGCCGACACCGACGTCATTCGCGTCGATGGCAAGCGGATCGCCGAGCCGGAGGACAAGGTGTGGATGGTCCTCTACAAGCCGGCGGGGTGCGTGACCACGCTCTCCGATCCGGAGGGCCGTCCGACCATCAAGCAGTACCTCGAGCAGGTCACCGAGCGCGTCTACCCGGTGGGCCGGCTCGACTACGACGTCGAGGGCACGCTGCTGGTCACCAACGACGGCGACCTCGCGCACCAGCTGATGCACCCCCGGTTTGGCGTGCGGCGCACCTATCTCGCCAAGGTGCATGGCGTGCCGACGCCGGAGCAGATCGATCGGCTGAAGAAGGGCGTGCGCCTCGAGGACGGACGCGCCAAGGCGCTGGAGGCGGACCTCTTCAGCCGCACGCCGAAGAACACCTGGGTGCGCGTGGTGGTGGCGGAGGGACGGCCACATCTCGTCAAGCGGCTGATGGAGGCGGTGGGCGCGCCGGTGCAGAAGCTCTACCGCGCCGACTACGGCGGGATCACCGTGCAGGGGCTGCGGCCGGGCGAGGCGCGCGACCTGACCAAGGCCGAGATTCAAATGCTCAAGGGGCAGGCGGGGAAGAAGGGGAAGGACGTGCCGGGACTGAAGGCCTCGGCGCTGCCGCTCCCGGCGCGGCGCCATGGCCACGGGCCGCCCAAGCCGAAGAGCCGCAAGACCGGCCGCCGCAACAGCAGATGAGGCGGGCTTGCGCGCGGCCGGCTGCGGGGGTGCTCGCCTCGCTGCTCGTGCTCTCGGCCTGCGCGTCGAAGGAGCGGGCGGACGCGCTCCCGCGCCTCTCGGCGCCCTCGCCGAAGCAGCGCGCCGCGGCGGTGCAGGCGCTCGCGCGGGCCGCCGCGAAGTCGGACGACGAGGCGTGGGGGGCGCTCGCGCTCGCGGCGCACGACGGCTCCGCGCAGGTGCGCATGGCGGCTGCGGGCGCGCTTGGAGCGGTCTCGCGCGACGATGCGCTCGACGCGGCCGGCGGCTTGCTGCGCGATCCGGACGATGCGGTGCGGATGGCGGCGGCGCGGGCGCTGGGCGCGCACTGCAGCGATCGCGGCCGCGCTTTCCTGAAGCTCGGCTTTGCCCGCAGCGACGCGCGGGTGCGGGCGGTGCTCGCCGAGGCGCTGGCGCACTGCGGGATCTCGCTCGAGGAGACGCTCGCGCGCCAGGAGGCGGACCGGCGGCTCGCGGCCCACAAGCTGCTCGCGATGGAAGGCGCGCAACGGGCGCGCGGGGCGGCGCAGCTCGGACGGCTGGGGCGCGAGCAGGACGTGGCCGCGCTGCTGCCGCTGCTCGACGATCGCGACGGCACGGTGGTGGCGGCGGCGGCCGAGGCGCTGGGCGAGGCGGGCGCGCAGGCGGCGGCGCCGCGGCTCGCGAAGTTGCTGGCGGAGGAGGGCGAGGTCGCGGGCGCTGGGGCCGAGGGGCTGCGCGCGCTCGGGCCCGCGGCGGTCGAGGCTTTTCGCGCCTCGCTCGCGAAGGTTGCGGCGCGCGACTCCGACGAGGCCGAGGCGGCGGCGCGCGCTCTCGGCCCCGACTGCGAAGCGGCGCTGCAGGGGCAGCGAGCGAAGGCGGCGGCCCTGCTTGCGCGCGGCTGCCCCGCGGCGCCGCTGGTGCGAAGGCTCGATGGGCTCTTGCGCTCGGGCGGCGATGTCTCTGCTGCGCTGGAGGCGCTCCTGGTCGCGCGCGGTCCCGCGCCGGATGCGGCCGCGCCGCTGGCTTTGCTCCTGGCGCTGCCCGAGCCTGACGCGCGCGCCTGCCGCGTCGCCGAAGCGCTGCGGGTAACGGGCGCGGGACCGGCGCTGGTCGCGCTGGTGCGCCGCGAGCGCGCCGCCATCGAGCAGGAGCGCGTCCGCCAGCAGGATCACCCCGACGACGACGCCTCGGGGGAGGTGTCGGCGCAGGCCGCGCGCGCGCAGACGCCTGCGCGCGAGAAGTACGACAAGCTGATGGCGAAGATCGCGCAGCACGAGGGCACCGTCGAGACCAAGGCGTCCGCGCAGGATCAGCTGGCGGCGCTGCTGCGTGGCGGTGCGGACGTGGCGGCGGGCCGGCGCACGGTGCTGATCGCGGCGCTGCAGGCCGCGCGGGCGCTGCAGGCGCCCGGCGCAGAGAAGGAGGCGAGGGCGCTCGCGGGCGATCCGGATCGCTTGATCGCGGCGGCGGCGCGCGGAGACGAGCCCATCGCGCAGGCGCCCGCGCTTCCCGCACCCGAGGTTGCCGTGCTGCGCTCCTCGCTCTGGAGCGATGACGGCAGCGAGCGCGCCGCAGCCTGCGCCGCGCTGGTCGCGCAGCACGACGCCGCCTCGGAGCCCACCCGCCGCGCGCTCGGCAACGACCCGGAGCGCCGGGTCCGCGTCGCCTGCGCGAGGGCAAACGAGACAGCGCGGCCGAAGAAGGGTTAGAAAGGCCGCTCCATGGCCAAGGACGTCGACACCCGGAAGCTCAAGGATCAGGTCACCGAATTTCTCAAGAAGTCGAAGTGGGAGAAGGCGGCCGAAGTTCTCGAGCAGCTCGTGCGGGTCGAGCCGAAGGACATGGCTCACCGGCTCAAGCTCGGCGACACCTATCGCCGGACGGAGCAGGTGCAGAAGGCGGTCGCGTCGTTTGAAGCTGCCGCCAGGGTGTTCGCCGACGAGGGTCAGCTGATCAAGGCCATCGGTGCGGTCAAGGTCATCCTCGAGATCGATCCGAAGAACCCCGCCGCGCAGAAGCAGCTTGCCGTGATGAACAGCCGGCGCTTCGCCAAGCCGACGCTGGAGAGCGCGGGTCTCAAGGCGCCGCCGCGCGGCATCGGCGCCGGCGCGCGCGCCACCAGCGCCATCGAGCTGGAGGAGGCCCAGCTCTTGGCGAACGCCGTGGCCGCGGGCATCGCCGGCGACGAGTTCGAGCCGCCGCCGGGCTCCGACGACGACGAGCCGCTCGAGCTCGACGACGGCAAGCCTTCGCCGCGCCGTCGCGGCGTCGCGCCCGCGGGGCGGCCGGCGCTGCCGCAGCGCGGGTTCCAGGGCGCGCCGCAGGCCAAGCCCGCGGGCCCGCCCAAGTCGGTGCGGCCAGTCTACAATCTCGGCGCCAGGGAAGAGCTGGACCTGGGCTTGATGAAGAGCCCGCCCCAGCCCGCCGCGCCGCCGTCTGGGCCGCCGCCCGGCGCGCGCCCGAAGCGGCTGGCGCAGGAAGAGGCCACGCGCGAGCTCGACCCGGTGATCGAGATGCTTCCGGAAGACGCCATCCTCTCGCCCTCTGCCGAGGACCTGGCCGCGCTGGTGGAGGACGACAAGATCTCGCTGGACGACGAGGCCATGCCCGCGCCCCGGCCGACGCCGCGCCCCGGACCGGCGAAGTCGCCCACGGTCCCGGCCCGCGCCCCAGCCCCCCACGCGGGCAGCGGCCGGCCTCCGGTCTCGGAGGAGATCAGCCTCGACGACGCGGTGCCGTCGCGCCCGCCGCCACCCTCGACCCGGCCGCTCTCGCCGCCGACCGGCGCCGCGCACCCGATCGCCGACTTGCTCGGGTCCGATTCGGAGGAGGAGATCGAGCTGCTCTCCATCTCCAGCGACGAAGAGGTGGCCGAGCGCCCGGTCACCGGCACGCGCACCACGCCGGACGAGGCGGACCTCGACGCCGCCTTCGGCGCCATCTCGCCCGCCGCGATGCCCGCGCCGAAGCGCGCGCCGCCGAAAAAGGTGCCGCTCTTCGACGACCTCAAGCAGGAAGCGTTCGTCGAGCTGGTCAACAAGCTCTCGTACCACCGCCACGTGCCTGGCCAGCTGATCATCAAGGAGGGCGATCCAGGCCGCAGCTTCTTCGTCATCGTCGAGGGCAAGGTCCGCATCTACAAGCGGCTGCCCGACGGCGGGGAGCTGACGCTCGCGCACCTCGGCGAGGGCGCGTTCTTCGGCGAGATGGCGCTGCTCTCGGGCGCGCCGCGCACCGCCAACGTGATCGCCGAGCAGGACACCGAGCTCCTGGAGGTCACCGACGTGGTGCTGCGCGAGCTGGCGCAGAACCATCCCCAGGTCATCCACTCGCTGAAGAACTTCTATCGCCAGCGCCTGCTCAACAACGTCATGGCCATTTCGCCGCTCTTCAAGGAGTTCGATCCGGGGGAGCGCAAGGCCATCGTCGAGAAGTTCAAGATGCGGCAGGCGGCGGGCGGCCAGGTGCTCATCACCGAGGGAAAGAACTCGGACGGGCTCTACGTCGTGCTGCACGGATCGGTGAACGTCGCCGCGAAGAAAGGCGACCAGCCGATCGAGCTGGCGAATCTCAAGGAGGGGGAGATCTTCGGCGAGATGTCGCTACTCACGCGCAAGCCGGCCACCGCCACCGTCACCTCGTCCGGCAACTCGATCCTGCTCAAGCTGCCTCGCGCGAGCTTCCAGGAGCTGGTGCTCACGCACCCGCAGATCCTCGAGCTCGTCAGCGACCTGACCGAGAAGCGCAAGAGCGCAACCGAGGCCATGCTCTCGGGCCACGGTCCGGGCCACGACGGGATGAGCTTCGTCTAGCAGGTGCTCATCTCCGCGTCTGGCCGGGGCTCGGAAAAGACGTCCGCGGCCCGCCGCTAGCGCTTGGTGCGGCTGCCCAGCTCGCCGCGCCGCACGATGCCCTTTTCTTGCAGCAGCTCGACCAGCGCGCGGAAGGCGCGGCCCTGCGCGGCCACCGCCTTCTCGATGCGAAGCAGCAGCGTGCGCAGCTCGTCCACGGCGTCGCCCACCGCGGGCGAAGGGGCGATGCCGCCCTGGAGCGCGTCGGCCGGCTCGAGCACCGCCTCGGGAACGGAGTCATCTTCGGCGGACGGGTTCGGCACCGACCGCGCCGCGGGCGCCGCGAGCGGGATGTCGCCCGGAATCGAGGTCAGCGCGTCGCCGCGCATGACCCTGGGCCCGTGCTTCTCGCCGAAGTAGTAGTGGCGCACGGCGCGGTCGATGGCGCTCATCGGCGAGAGAACCGGCTCGAGCGTGTACTGCGCGATCTGCGCCACCTCCTGCAGCATGGCGCGGTCGGGTTCGGCGGTGGCGACCCAGAGCAGGCGCTGCTGCTGATCGACGCGCACCGGGAAGACGCCGTAC
>JAYWBT010000133.1:0-33084 GCA_043781235.1 Deltaproteobacteria bacterium | reverse complement strand
CAGGTGATCCACGGGCATCACCTGCCGCCCACGCTGCAGACCGCGGAGGCCTCGGGCACCGCGCTGAGCGAGTCGCTGGCAGCGGCGGTGGGCAAGTTCGAGAAGGACCTGATCCTCGACGCGCTCAAGTCGGCGCGCGGCAACTGCGCCAAGGCGGCGCGGCTGCTCGGAAGCACCGAACGCGTGGTCGGCTACAAAATGCGCAAGCACCGCATCGACCCGCGCCGGTTCCACGGAGACGGCTCGGCCGAATCCCTGAGCTCGATTCCGCACGCGGAGAGCGGACCGGGCCGCTGAAGGCTGACGGGCCTCAGGGCTGCGCGGACGCCTCGTGCCGCGCGATGCGGTCGCCCGCGCGGCGCAGGCGCCGGCTCAGCTCGCGGTTGAGGTTCTGCAGGACCAGCACGTAGGCCTTCACGTCCTGCTGGTAGAGCTTGTAGAGGTCCATGTTGGTCAGCTCGTAGAGCACCGCGTCCTCGTCGACCACCACCGAGAACGGACGCGGCTGCATCTCGATCAGCGTCATCTCGCCGAAGAAGTCGCCGGGGCCGAAGCGCATCAGCCGGCACGAACGTCCCTGGCGGGCGCTGAGGCGGCCGCTCTTCACCACGTACATCGAGCAGCCGGGCGAGCCCTCCTCGAAGATGCGCGTGCCCGCCGGGTGCTGGCGCTCAACCAGCGTCTGCGCGACCCAGTCGATGCCGGTGTCCCAGAGCCCGGCGAAGAAAGGGGACCGGCCAAGGAACTCTTTGAGCGCTTCCATGAAGGGTAATCTAACGGCGTCAGAGGTTTTCTGCCTGCCATCTCGCTTCGGCGGCGCGGTTGGCGAAGGCGACGGCGTCCGGATCGGCTGCGTCGAGCTTCGGCCCGGCGGCCCCGGGCCCTACCACCAGCGCGCCTGGCTCCTCGTGGCCGAGCCGCCTGGCGCTCGCCGCCGCGGTGTCATACGACTGCTCGACGAACACCTGCGCCTTCTCGCGGACCGCGTCGATCCAGTCGCGCGGAAAGGAAACACCGGCGCCGGATCCCCCGTTGCGCAGCACCACCGCGATGCGCCGCTGCAGGTCTTCGCCGCGGTGGGCGATGGCGCGCGAGACATAGGACGGCACCGCGCGCGACAGCTGCACGCGCAGCGAATCGATCAGGTCGAGAGGGAATGGCGTCGAAGGCGCGAGCACCACGTCGAGCGTGGCGTAGGGATCGATCGCGAGCCGCTCGTCGAGCGCGCGGCGCAGCTCCTCGCGGCGCCCGAAGAGATCGCTGCCCGAAAACCACAGCGCCGCGTGCCGCGCGCCCGGGCCTTGCGGTCCCCCGACGTGGAAGACGTCGGCAACCGCGCCGGGCTCAGAGACCAGATGCGGCCGCGGCCACTCGTCGAGGCGGCGCCCGAGCTGCTGCTCCGCCTTCAGCAGCGTCTCGAGCAGCTCCTCCTCGGTGAACCCGGCGGTGCGCCGGACGCGATAAGGCGGCGCCGGATCGAACTCGACGCCGTCCTCCGCAGCGGTGGCGCGCATCGCGGTGCCGGGCAGGAGCGACAAGGGAAACACCTGCGCCTCGCCGGCGAGGCCATGGCGATCGAGAAACTCCATGCCGCGCGAGACGTCGTCGGGCGTATCGCCGGGCAGGCCAATGATTAGATCGACCAGCAATTCGATGCCTTCGTCGTGCAGCATCTTCGCCGCCTCGGCGACCAGGCCCGGCGACCCTCCGCGCTTCACCCGCTTGAGCGTCTCGCGGTTCACCGACTGCAGGCCGATCTCGAGCTTGTCGAAGCCGGCGCGGGCGAGCTTGCGCGCGTGCTCGGGGGTCAGGCCCTCGGCGCGGATCTCGGCGAAGAAGGTGAGCGCGCGATCGGCGTTGACGTCGGCGAGCGCATCGAGCAGCGGGACCAGCTCGGGGCGATGATTGAAGGTCGGGTCGAGAAAGACCACCTCGCGCGCGCCCCGACCTTTCAATTCTTTAACCAGCGCCGCGCTGCGCTCGACGTCGAGCACGCGCAGCACGCTGCTCGAGCGCGGATAAAAGCAGAAGGTGCAGTGCGAGCGGCAGCCGCGCACCGTCTCGACATAGGTGGAGCGCGCGGCCTCGACCGGCACCAGATCCTCGAGGTACGGCGACGGATACGCGGTGAGCGGAAAGCCCGCGTTGGGCGCAGGTCCGAACGCCGACAGGCCGAGCGGCCGCCGCGTAGCCACGCCCGGAAGGCCAAAGGCGTCGCGCCCGTCGAGCAGCGCGCGCATCAACGCGGCGAAGCTGTCCTCGGCCTCGCCGGTCACCGCGATGTCGAAGCCCGGCTGCGCGAGCACGAAGGGATTGTCCGCGCCCACCTCGGGCCCGCCGATGAGGATCCTGGTGCGCGGCGAGCGGCGCTTCACTTCGCGCGCCAGGTGCAGGCTGCGCTCGACGTTCCAGAGATAGAGCGAGAAGCCGAGGTAATCCGGCTCGTCGCGCGCGAGGTGATCGGCGAGCAGCGCGTCGCCGAGCACGTCGGTCACCGCGGGCTGGACGACATCCAGTAACAGCTCGCTGCCGAGTCCGTGCACCCGCGCCGAGACGCCGAGACAGCCGGCGGCGAGCGGGACGTTGCCGGTGGCGGCCAGGGCCGCGGGCGGCGGAACGGGGAGCTGGACGAGGCGCAGCTTCTTCACCCGGCCGAGTCTAACGCGCCCGCGTTCTGGTAGAGGATCGATTCATGCCGCGCTTTGCCCTGACCTTCGACGACGGTCCCGGCCCTTCGACCGCAGCGCTGCTCGACGTGCTCCGCAACGCGGGCGTTCGAGCGACTTTCTTCTTGCTCGGCCGCAACGTCCTGGAGGCGCCCTGGTGCGGCGGCGATGTCGCGCGCACGCGAGGCCTCGCATTGCGGGCGCTGCGCGAAGGGCATGTCGTCGGCAACCACAGCTATTCACATTTAAAGCCCGACCGCTGGCGCGAGGTCGCCGGCGATCTGCGCCGCGGCGAGCAGGTGGTGCGCGAGCTGCGGCGCGAGGCGCAGCTGCCCGAAGCGCCGGTGCCGGTGCGCCTGCCCTATGGGATTCGTTTGATTGAGCAGACCATCGTGGCGCCCGCCGGGACGGTCAACGCGGTGACGCTCGACCCGCGCCTCGCGGTGCTCGCGTCGATGGGACTCACGCACGTGCACTGGACCAGCGACTTCGACGACTGGACCCTCGCGGCCGGTGACGGCGCGGCGCTCGCGGCGCGAATGGCGGAGCATATCGCGCGCAACGCAGCGCTCGACCTCGACGCGGTCCTCGATTTGCACGATTCGGGTACCGGCTCGAGCTTCGGCTACCAGCGCAGCGCCACGGTTGAGGGCGTGCGCCTGCTGCTCGTCGAGGCGGCCCAGCGCGGATGGGGCACATTTACCGTTCCGATATAAAACCATTAGAGGGAATGCCGCGATAACCGGGCGAGCTCGAATTCGAGCCCTGAAGGCTCATTCACCGGCCGTTGTCTGGCTTGCAACGAAGTGGTAACCGTCGCGAATCGGGCGCGGGGCCAGCTGCGCTTCATGAACGAGGGGGATTCAAATGATTGAATTGAATCGAGTCGCCATTCCAGGCAGCGACCGGGCGGTCGTTCGCGGAGCGCATTTCCTCGCGGCAGCGCATCCGGATGATCGGGTGGAAGTCAGCGTGCGCATCCGCGCGCAGACGCCGCATCCGCCCGCGGGCAGCTTCCGCGTGGATCGCGACGCTTATGTCGAATCCTATGGCGCGCTCCCGGAGGACATCGCCGCGATCGAGGCCTTCGCGCACGAGCATGGGCTGACCGTCGCCTGGGCGAGCCGGGCCCGGCGTACCGTCGGGCTCAGCGGTACGGCGCAGGGTATGTACCGCGCGTTTGGCACGCAGCTCGCCCATTACGCGCTGTCAGACCGCAGCGGCACCTATCGCGGGAGGATTGGCCCGGTCCAGATCCCGAAGTCCCTCGAGGGAATCATCGAGGGCGTTTTCGGCCTCGACGACCGTCCCCAGGCGCGCCCACACTTCCGGCTCCGCCAGGGGTTCCAGCCGCACCTGGCGGGAGCGAGCTATACGCCGCAGCAGGTGGCGCAGCTTTACGACTTTCCCGCCGGTCTCGACGGCAGCGGACAATGCATCGCCCTGATCGAGCTGGGGGGCGGCTATCGGACAAGCGATCTGCAGGCCTACTTCGCCGCCCTCAAGCTCCCCGCACCGTCGGTCACCGCGATCTCAGTGGACGGCGCGCTCAACCATCCGGCCGGCGATCCCAACAGCGCCGACGGCGAGGTCGTCCTCGACATCGAGATCGCCGCCGCGGTCGCCTCCAGGGCGCGCCTCGCGGTGTACTTCGCGCCCAACACCGATCGCGGCTTCCTCGACGCAATCACGGCGGCGATCCACGACACCGACCGCAAGCCGTCCGTGGTCTCCATCAGCTGGGGCTCGTCCGAGAACAACTGGACCCCGCAGGCGATGAAGGCGTTCGACGACGCCTTCGCCGCGGGCGCTGCCCTCGGCGTCACCATCTGCGTGGCGAGCGGCGACCACGGCTCGAGCGACGGAGAGACGGACGGAAAGCCGCACGTCGACTTCCCCGCCTCGAGCCCGCATGTGCTCGCCTGCGGCGGAACGCGCCTCACCGGCGCGGGTAGCGCCATCTCGAGCGAGGCGGTGTGGAACGACAACGACGGCTGGGCGGGAGGCGGAGGGTTCAGCGCGCAGTTCGACCGACCCGCGTGGCAACTGGGGATCCACAGCGAGGTCGGGCGTGGCGTACCGGATATCGCGGGCAATGCGGATCCCCACACGGGATATCAAATCCGCGTCGATGGAAGCGACGTGGTGAGCGGCGGCACCAGCGCGGTCGCGCCGCTCTGGGCCGGGCTCATCGCCTTGTTCAACCAGCGCCTGGCGCAGCCGGTCGGCTTCCTGAATATCGCCCTCTATTCCAATCGCGCGGCCCTCCACGACATCAAGCAGGGATCGAACGGTCTCTATCAAGCGTCGGCGGGCTGGGACGCCTGCACCGGCCTGGGCTCGCCCGACGGGGCGCGCATCCTCGCCGTCCTCGAGGCCGCGGCGCCGGCAGCGTCTTCGGAGCCGAAGGCCGTCGCCTGAGATTGGCCTCCGGCTCAGTGCAGTTCTTTCCAGCTTCGGAAACCGGGAAGACTGACGGGGAACCAGGGCGCGTCCGCAGCCAGCGAGGCGGCGCCGCGCGCGGGAGCAGACTATGCCGACCAGCCAGGGAACGCAGGACGAAGGCAGCGGGCCGCGGAGAAGGAAGCTGGGCCTCGCCCTCTCGGGCGGCGGCTTTCGCGCCTCGTTGTTCCACATCGGGGTGCTCCGCCGGCTGGCCGAGCTCGACCTGCTACGCGAGGTCGCGATCATCTCGTCCGTCTCCGGCGGATCGATCGTGGCCGCGCACTATCTGCAGCTGCTGAAGCCGCATCTCGAGAAGTCGCCCGTGCTGTCGCAGTGCGACTACCTGCGCATGGTGCGGGACGAGCTCGAGCCCGCGTTTCGCGCCGGTGTCGGGCGAAACCTGCGGACCCGGCTCTTCTGGGATCCGCTGCAGAACCTGCGGATGCTGGTCACCCGGCACACCATGGGCGAGCGGATGGCGGGACTCTACCAGCGCCACCTCTACCGGGAGGCGGTGCCGGAAGACCGCCGCGAGACGGGTCTGCTGCTGCGCGAGCTGCAGCTGCCCAACGTCGAGGAGATCGAGAGTTACAACGCCAATCGATCGCACGACCACATCCCCAAGCTCCTCCTCAACGCGACCACGCTCAACACCGGCCGTAACTTCCGCTTTACCGCGGCGGAGATCGGCGACCCGGTCCTCGGCTACATCCGCTACGACGAAGCCTGGCAAGTGCTGCTGCACAAACGGCTGCTCAGGGCCGCTCGCAAAAGCGCGAGTCCGCAAGCGCTGCGGGACCTCGCTTCTGCGGACCCGGACCGGGTCGAAGGCGCAGCGCTTCGCGCGGGGCGGACGGCCGATCGGGCCACGCGGACGACCACGCCCTGGACGCTCCGCTGGTACCGATTCGCCCTGGGGGAGAGCGAGGCTCCGGATGCGGAGGGCAGCCCGCTGCGCGAGCTGCTGGTGCAGAACGAGGAGGTGCGGTCCCGCCTGCTGCACGCGGAGTTCGAGCTGCTTCGCAACGCCAAGGTGCGGGCCTGGTACGTCAACGTCGGGCAGCGTCGCGACCGGCCTGCGCTCGGCAGCGCCGACGCCCAGCGCCACCAGGCACTCTTCTGGAGCGCCATCGCGGACATCGACAAGGGGCTGCACCAGGCGCTCCAGAAGTTCGCTGCGGCGCCCGAGGAGCTCTTCGACATCGTCCTCGACCTCTACCTGCTGCGCAGCGCCGACTCGTTCGCATGGACGGTGGCGGAGGCGTTGGCAAAACTGCGCCTCCCCGAAGCCGTCGCGGCCTCGGCAAACTTCCCGCCGGTGTTCGCTCCGTACGTCCTCTATGATCTGTACGAGCCCCGCGTGGCCCAACGGCTCGCGCTCACCGACGGCGGCGTCTTCGACAACCAGGGCCTGACCGCACTGATGGAGGAAGGCTGCACCGACATCATCGCCAGCGACGCAGGCGGAGAGCTCACCGCGCGCGCGAACCCGGATGTGACGCGCGCGGGAATGCTGGTCCGCATGAGCGACGCCTTCATGGCCGAGGTGCGCAGTCTCCAGGTCGCGGCGTTGCGCGAGAACGTGAGGGTGACCGCGGCGGTCCGCGAGTCGCCGGCCGCTGCGCCCCTGGCGACGCGTTACTTCGTCGAGCGCTCGGCCTTCTTCCACGCGGGGTCCAATCCGAACGATGCGATCCCCGTTCCCGAGGGAATCGCTCCTTACGTCGCCGACGAGCAGGTGATCGCGCGGCTGCGCACCGACCTCGACGGCTTCACCGATCTCGAGATGAACGCGCTCGTCCACCAGGGATATCGGATGGCCGATCGGTTCGTCCGGACCTACGGCTTCGTGCCGGGCTCCCCGCCCCTGCCGCAGTCGCCGGTTCCGCTGCCCGACGATCCCGAGCGGGCGACCGCGCTGCTCGAAGTGGGCGCCAGCCGGACGATGCGCGCCTTGCGGATCATCGACGTCGACGTGCGCGGGACGGCGAGCCTGCTCCTGCTCGGCCTGGTCGCGCCGCTCGTCGTCTTCGGGGTCGGGGCGATCAATGTCCCGGTGCGCGACGCGATCGCCTTTGCGGGACGCTTCTTCGCGCACGGCCTGCTCTGGCCGCTCTCGCCACCGCTGGCGGCGCACGGGAGCAGCCGCATCGCGCTGGGCGTCGGCCTGGTGGTTTGCGTCGCCTGGCTGCTCTGGGCGCGAGTGGAGACCGAGTTGTTGCGCTTTCTCAAGCCCCGCAACGCCGCGCGCGCCGGCCTGTGGCGCAACCAGCTCTGGTGGGGCTTCTATCTGGCGCCGCTCTTGATCGCAGTCGCCGGCAGCGCGCTGGCGCTGGTGAGCTATGCGCTGTTCGCGTTCATCGTCTCGCCGCTGGAGGCGATCGAGAGCGGCGGAGAAGCGGCGAGAGCCTGAGCTCCGCTCCCGCCGGCCCAGCGGCAGCGGCTCAGCGGCGCGCGAGCTGCAAGGTGGCGCTGTAGCCGTCGTCGAGCACGCGCAGCTGCACCTCGAGCGCGCCGGTCTCGGTCACGCGGTACTGCTCCTCGACCTCCGGGCCGTCCATCCGCCGCACCGCGACCTCCGCCAGATCGACGCGTCCGCGCAGCGCGGGGTCGAAGGGAAAGAGCACCTCGTCCCAGAGCGCGAGGTTGCCTTCGGGCCGGCCGTCCTCGATGCGGCCGCATTCGACGAATCGGTAATGGCCGAGGTTATGCGCAGCGCGGTAGCGGCGCGCGACCTCGAAGGGCAGCGGCGAATCCTTGGGCACCAGCACGT
This sequence comes from Deltaproteobacteria bacterium, assembly GCA_043781235.1. GTDB lineage: Bacteria > Myxococcota > Myxococcia > Myxococcales > 40CM-4-68-19 > JANYKT01. Next base: position 25,200 of record JAYWBT010000133.1, on the reverse strand, counting down.
CGAACGAGATGCGCTCGCCGCCCTCGGTCTCGCGGAAGACGCCGAAGTGGCGGGTGAGGCGCTCGGTGAGCCGATAGCCCGCCGCCTCGTCGAGAAAGATGGCGAGGCCGATGGCGCACGAGCCGAAGGGATGGGGGGACCGCCGCACTCGGTGGGTGCCGAAGCGCTCGCGCAGCTGCCGATAGACCGGCGGGAACGCGCTCGCGCCTCCCACCACGTAGATGCCGGCGAGCTCGTTCCAGTCCACCGCGTCCTCGGGCCCGCGCCGCGGATCGCGCATGGCCGGCTCCATCGCGGCGAGCGTCTGCTCGACCAGCGGTGCGCAGCGCGCGTAGACCTCCTCGGCCGGCAGCACCACCTCGTCCACCACCAGCTTGCGGGTGTTGGCGTTGGTGGCCTCCTTCTGCGCGCGGCATTCGTCGAGCAGCGCCTGCCGGTCGCGCGGCCCCGAAAGCTTCTCCAGCACCAGCGCGAGGATGGCCTCGTCGAAGTCGTCGCCCCCGAGCCGGGAGACGCCGGCGCTGGTGACCACCTCGTTGCGCCGGCCCTCCATGTGGATGAGCGAGGCGTCGAAGGTGCCGCCACCGAGATCGTAGACGAGCACGTACTCGCGCCGGGCCGTCACCGTCTCGCGGAAGCGGTGCGCGTACTCGAAACCGGCGGCCGACGGCTCGTTGATCACCGCTTTCACCTCGAAGCCGGCGCGCCGGTAAGCGTCCAGCGTGATCAGGCGCTGGGCGGTGGAGGCGTTGGCGGGGACGCTGATGGCCGCCTCGAGCGGCTCGCCCTGGCGCAGCCCGGCGTTGGAGGCGCGCAGCTCGTCGCGCAGGTGCTCGAGGAAACGCGTGATTAAATCCGCGAGCAGAAAGATGCGGCCGGCGAGCACCAGCTCGGTGTGCGGTCCGGCGTCGTTGAGCAGCCGCTTGAAGGATCGCAGGAGCTGCCAGCCGGGCTCGCGCGCCACCTGCGCCGCGGCGTGGCCGAAGCGGAGCTCGCCCCTGGCATTGGCTGCGATCAGCGAAGGGATGACGTCGCCGTGCTCGAAGGCGACGATGGGATAGTTGCCGCGATCGACCAGCGCGACGACGGTGTGCGTGGTGCCGAGGTCGATGCCGAAGCGCATGACGGAGACTATCGCGCGTGATAGAGGCGCGCGCCATGATCATCCTCGCCGCCCTGCTGGCCCTCCTCCCGAACGAAGCCGCCTTGCACCGGATGAGCGCACGCTTCGCGCCCACCGAGGTGAGCGCGAATCTGGCAGTCCTTCCCGTCTCCGAGCGCGAAGCGCTCACGAAGATCGTCGCGGCGGCGCGCCTGTTCGACACGCTCTTCCTGCGCCAGGTGTGGGCCGGCAACGAGCCGCTGCTGCTCTCGCTCGCGCAGGACCACTCGACGCTCGGCCGCGAGCGGCTGCACGCGTTCGTGATCAACAAGGGCCCCTGGTCCGCGCTCGACGGCGACGCGTCGTTCATCCCGGGCGCGCCGGAGCAGAAGCCTTTGCAAGCGAACTTCTATCCGCTCGACGCCACCAAGCAGGAGGTCGAGGAGTGGCAGAAGACGGCGCCGGCCTCGACCGGCTTCTTCACCAGCGTGCGGCGGGGGCCCGACCGCAAGCTGATCGCGATCCCCTATAGCCTCGAATACGCGGGCGAGCTGTCGCAGGCCGCGGCGCTGTTGCGCGAAGCCGCGGCGCTGACGCAGCAGCCGACCTTGAGGACCTTTCTGGAGAAGCGCGCGGCGGCGTTTCTATCGAACGACTATTACGACAGCGACGTGGCGTGGATGGAGCTGGACGCTTCGATCGAGCCCACGCTGGGGCCTTATGAAGTCTACCAGGATGGCTGGTTCAACCAGAAGGCGGCGTTCGAGGCGTTCATCGCGCTGCGCGACGAGGCTGCGTCGCAGAAGCTATCGAGCTTATCGAAAGAGCTGCAGGGCATCGAGGATGCGTTACCGATCGATCCGAAGCTGCGCAACCCGAAGCTCGGGACGCTTGCGCCCATCCGCGTGGTCAACGTGGTCTTCACCGCCGGCGATGCCAACCACGGCGTGCAGACGGCGGCCTACAACCTGCCCAACGACGAGCGCATCGCGCAGGAGCGCGGCACCAAGCGGGTCCTGCTCAAGAACGTGCAGGAGGCGAAGTTCCGCAAGACGCTGGTGCCGATCTCGCAGGTGGCGCTGGCGCCGCGCGACCGCAAGGAGGTCTCGTTCGACGCCTTCTTCACGCACATCCTGATGCATGAATTGATGCACGGACTCGGTCCCCACCAGGCGTCAACCGGCGGCACCGTGCGGCACGCCATGCAAGAGGCGGGCAGCGCGCTCGAGGAGGCGAAGGCGGACATCGCCGGGCTCTTCGCGATGCAGAAGCTGGTCGACTCGGGCGCGCTCGACAAGAGCCTCGGGCGGACCCTGTACACGACCTTCCTGGCGTCGTCGTTCCGATCGATCCGGTTCGGGATCAACGAGGCGCACGGCAAGGGGCAGGCGCTGCAGCTCAACCGGCTGCTCGACGACGGCGCGGTGGTGGTGGCGAAGGACGGGACCTTCTCGGTGGACGCAAAGAAGATCCGCGCCTCGGTGACGCAGCTCACCTCCGACATCATGACGCTGCAGGAGTCGGGCGACGTGGCGAAGGCGCGCGCGTGGCTCTCGAAGGAGGGCGTCATCCGCCCGGCGGTCCAGCATGTGCTCGACCGCCTCGCCTCCATCCCGGTCGATATCGAGCCTATCTATTCGAGGCGCTGAAGCTCAGTCGCCGAAGCGCGCGGACCGCTCGACCGCGGCGCGGGCGGACGCCCGGTAATCCGCGCGCGGAATCGAAATGCAGCCCAGCGACGCGAGGTGGGAGGTCAGCACCTGCACGTCGAAGATCTCGAACCCGCGCTCCCGCAGCCGGTCCACCACCGCCGCGAACGCCACCTTCGACGCGCCCGTCTCGCGGTGGAACATCGACTCTCCGGCGAAGAGCGCCCCCACCGCGAGGCCGTACAGCCCTCCCGCCAGCGCGTCGCCGCTCCACACCTCTACGCTGTGCGCCCAGCCCATCCGGTGCAGCGCGCCGTAGGTATCGACGACGTCGGGCGTGATCCAGGTTCCCTCGCCGCCGCGGTCGCCGCACTCGAGCAGCACCCGATCGAAGGCGCGGTCGAAGCTGACGGTGAAGCCGGAATTGATCGCGCGGCGCACCGTCCGCGGCCACGGTCGCGCGGGCCGCAGCGGAAAGATGGCGCGCGGATCGGGCGAGGCCCACGGCACCACGCCCTGCCGCACCGGCCAGGGAAAGATGCCCTCGCGATACGCCGCCAGCACCAGCGCGGGCGACATCGATCGGCTCACCGCGACCACGTCCTGCCCCGGCGGGGGTTCGGGAAAGAAGACCTGGATCGGCGGCGGCTCGACGGGTGGATACGGGCGCGGGCTCACGCGGGTCCCAGCCTGGCCGAATGCCCGGCGTCGGCGAAGCCCGGAGCTCCCGGCGAGCGCGCCCAGCGATGAGGGGAACCGTGTCCTCTGCCTGAGTCCATCCATCCTCCGCTGGCGCGCGCCTCTCTCGTCTACTACAACGGCGACCACACGCCGGTCGCGCGGTCGACGCCGCTGTCGGTGAACAACACGGGAGCTCCCGATGAATCCGCGCTTCAAAGGTCTCTCGTGCTTTGCCTGCGGCGCGCCCCACGACCCGCGCGTGCTGCAGACGGTGTGCACGCGCTGCGGGATGCCGCTGCGGGTGGACTACGAGCTGCGCCCGTTCAACCCCGAAGGCCGCGCGCCGACGCTCTGGCGCTACCAGGAAGTGCTGCCGATCGCGGCGCGCGACGCGGTGTCGCTCGGCGAAGGCTTCACGCCGCTGTTGCCGGCCGAAGACGGGCTGCTGATCAAGGACGAGTCGCGCGAGCCCACCGGCTCGTTCAAGGCGCGCGGGATGGCGGTCGCGGTCTCGATGGCGCGCGCTCTCGGCGCCAAGGCCCTGGCCGCGCCATCGGCCGGAAACGCCGCGGGCGCGCTCGCGGCCTATGGCGCCGCGGCGGGCCTGCCGGTGGTGGTGGCGATGCCCGAGGACACCCCGCGCGCCTTCATCGAGGAGTGCCGTCACTTCGGCGCCGAGGTGCACCTGGTGCCGGGCAGCATCGCCGACGCCGGCAAGTGGCTGAAGGCAAACGGACCGCGCGATGCGTTCGACGTCTCGACGCTCAAGGAGCCGTACCGCGTGGAGGGCAAGAAGACGATGGCCTATGAGATCTACGAGCAGCTCGGCGGCACGCTTCCCGACGCCATCGTCTATCCGACCGGTGGCGGCACCGGCCTGGTCGGCATGTGGAAGGCGTTCGACGAGATGCAGACGCTCGGCTTCATCGGCGACGAGCGGCCGCGGCTGGTGTCGGTGCAGGCCGAGGGCTGCGCGCCGGTGGTGCAGGCGTTCGCGGCAGGGGCGGACAAGACCGAGCCGTGGCCGTCGCCGCGAACGTCGGCGTATGGCCTGCGCGTGCCATCCCCCATCGGGGGCTTCCTCTGCCTGCGGGCGCTGCGCGAGACGAAGGGGACGGCCATCGCCGTGCCGGAGGCGGAGATCGCGCCGGCCGCCGCAGCGCTCTCGCGACGCACCGGCCTCGACATCTGCCCCGAAGGCGGCGCGGCCTGGGCCGCGGTGCAGCGGCTGCGCTCGTCGGGCTTCCTCGCGCCCGGCGCCCGCGTGTGCTCTTCAACACCGGCACTGGACTCAAGTATCGATAGTCGCTCGCCGTGGCGCGAGGCCGCCGCCAGCACCCAAGGCCGGTCAGGCAATCGCGCCAGCGGCGAGGACGCCGAGGCCAAGCCCCCGTGCTCCGCGCCACGGCGAGCGTTGCCTTAGATCTCTCCGGCCGCGAGCGCGGCGTCGAGCGCCTCGTCGGAGGCTTCGATGAACTGCCCCTCCCACTTGGCGACGGCGACGCAGGCGAGGCAGTTCCCGACCACGTTCAGCATGGTCCGCGCCATGTCCATCAGCTCATCGACGCCGAGGATCAGCGCGACGCCCTCGATCGGCAGCCCGTGCGACACCAGCGTCCCGGAGAGGATGACCAGCGCCGCCCGCGGCACCGCCGCCACTCCCTTGCTGCTCAGCACCAGCGTCAGCATGATCCCCAGCTGCTGCCCGAGCGTCAGATGCACGCCCGCCGCCTGCGCCACGAAGAGCGTCGCCAGCGACAGGTAGAGCGTCGACCCGTCGAGGTTGAAGCTGTAGCCGAGCGGCACGATGAACGAGACGATCCGCCGGGGCACGCCGAAGTGCTCGAGCGCCTCCATCGCGCGCGGAAGCGCCGCCTCGCTGGAGGTGGTGGTGAAGGCGATCACCGCCGGCTCCTTCACCACGCGCAAGAACTTCCGCAGCGGGATCCGCAGCGCGAGCGCGATCGGCAGCAGCACCGCCACCATGAACAGCGCGACGGCGAGGTAGAGCGAGCCCACCAGCGCGGCGAGGTTCCACAGCACGTGCAGCCCGCCGTGCCCCACCGTGTACGCGATGGCGCAGCCGACGCCGATGGGCGCGTAGCGCATCACCATATTCGTCAGCTTGAACATCGCCTCGGTGATCGATTCGCACAGGGCGATGATGGGCTTGCCGCGCTCGCCGATCAGCCCGACCGCGATGGCGAAAAAGATGCTGAAGACCACGATCTGCAGCACGTCCCCTTTTGCCATCGCGTCGATCACCGACTCAGGGACCAGGTGCAGCAACATGTCCTTCCACGTCTGCGGCGCGGCCAGCCTCGGCTCGCTCCCGGGAGGAGGCAGGTTCACCCCGCGGCCCGGCTGGATAAGGTTGACGACCAAGAGGCCCACCGCGAGCGCAAGCGTGGTCACCACCTCGAAGTAGATGAGCGCCCGCAAGCCCATCCGGCCCACCACCTTCGGGTGCCCCGCGCCCGCGATGCCGGCCACCAGGCTCGAGAAGATGAGCGGCGCGATCAGCATCTTGATCAGCCGCAGGAAGATCAGGCTGAAGGGGCGAAACACCCCCGCCCACTCCGGGTGCGTAACGCTGAGGATCCAGCCAATCAAGATCCCCAGGCCGAGGCCGATGAGGATCTGGCGCGTCAGCGTGAGCCGCATCGGCCGGGCGTAGCATGCGAGGCGCGGCGGTGCCACCAGCGGATCGGTCCGCGAGACCGGCTTTGCGTTGCAGGACCAGGCGCCGTGATCAAAGGTGGCCGGCATGGCCACCACGTTCGACGCAAAGAACCGCCGCATCTCGAAGCAAGACGCGCTCGACTACCACTCGTCCGGGCGCAAGGGAAAGATCGAGGTGGTGCCGACCAAGCCGGTCGCCACCGCGCGCGATCTCTCGCTCGCCTACAGCCCCGGCGTCGCCGAGCCTTGCCTCGCCATCGCCCAGGACGCGGAGCTCTCCTACAAGTACACGGCGCGTGGAAACCTGATCGCGGTGATCTCCAACGGCACCGCGGTGCTGGGCCTCGGCGACATCGGCGCCACCGCGTCCAAACCGGTGATGGAGGGCAAATGCGTCCTCTTCAAGAAGTTCGCCGACATCGACGTCTTCGATCTCGAGGTGGACGCCAGGGACGTGGACAGCTTCTGCCGCGTGGTCAAGGCGCTCGAGCCCACCTTCGGCGGCGTCAACCTCGAGGACGTCAAGAGCCCCGAGTGCTTCATCATCGAGCGGCGCCTCCGCAGCGAGATGAACATTCCCGTCTTCCACGACGACCAGCACGGCACCGCCATCATCACCGGCGCGGCGCTGCTCAACGCGCTCGAGCTGGTGGAGAAGAAGCTGTCCGGCATCGTGGTGGTGTTCGTCGGCGCCGGCGCCGCCGCGGTGGCGTGCGCCGAGCAATACGTGCGGCTGGGCGTACCGCGCGAGCACATCTCGATGTGCGACAAATACGGGCTCGTTTACCAGGGCCGCGCGAAGGACATGGACGAGTGGAAGGGCGCCTTCGCCCAGGGCGACCAGCCGCACACGCTCGCCGAGATGGTGCGCGGCGCCGACGTGATCGTGGGCCTCTCCGCCGCCGGCGTGATCACGCGCGACATGGTCGGCTCCATGGCTGCCAATCCCATCATCTTCGCCTTGGCCAATCCGGTGCCGGAGATCACGCCCGAGGAGGTGCTCGAGGTGCGCACCGACGCCATTATCGCGACCGGGCGCAGCGACTATCCGAACCAGGTCAATAACGTGCTCGGTTTCCCCGGCATTTTCCGCGGCGCGCTCGACGTGCGCGCCAGCGCGATCAATGAGGAGATGAAGCTCGCCGCCTCGCACGCGCTCGCTGCGCTGGCCCGGCAGGACGTGCCCGAGAGCGTCAGCGCCGCTTATGGCGGGCAGGCCTTCCGCTTTGGCCGCGATTACATCATCCCCAAGCCGTTCGATCCCCGCGTGCTCACCTGGGTCGCCCCCGCGGTGGCCAAGGCAGCCATCGAATCGGGCGTGGCGCGCGTCGCCTTCGACGCCGACGCCTACGTCGAGACGCTCCGCAAGCGGCAGGGCCGCACCTACGAGGTGATGAGCGTGGTGGTCAACCGCGCGCGCAAGCAGCTCACGCGCATCGCCTTCCCCGAGGGCAACCACGCGCGCATCCTCCGCGCCGCACAGCAGCTGGTGGACGAGCGCATCTGCCGGCCGGTGCTGCTCGGCAAGCGCGAGGACATTCTCCAGAGCGCGAGAGACGCCAACCTCTCGGCCATCGCCGATCTCGAGATCGTCAATCCATTGACGGCTCCCGAGTTCGCCGCTTACGCGCACAAGTTCTTCGAGCTGCGCCAGCGCCACGGCGTGTCGCCGCAGGAGGCGCTCTATCGCATGCGCCAGCGCAACACCTTTGCGGCGATGATGCTGCGCGAGGGCGTGGTGGACGGGCTCGTCACCGGCCTGACGCGCACCTATCCGGAAGCCATCCGGCCGTCATTGGAAATCATTCGCACGCAGGAAGGCCGCCGTGCCTCGGGCACCTATATCGTCGCCTTCAAGGACGGCCTGAAGCTGCTGGCCGACTGCACGGTCAATGCCGACCCGACCGCGGAGGAGCTGGCCGACATCGCCATCAGCACCGCCGAGCTCGCGCGCGCCTTCGAGCTGCAGCCGCGCATCGCCATGCTCTCCTACTCGAACTTCGGCACCGATCGCGCCGGCTCGCCCAACAAGGTCCGCCAGGCGGTCGAGCTGGTGCGCGCGCGGCGGCCCGATCTGGAGATCGAAGGCGAGATGCAGGTCGATGCCGCGGTGGTGCAGAGCGTGCGCGAGAACGACTTTCCTTTCGCGCGGCTCACCGGCGACGCGAACGTGCTGATCTTTCCCGATTTGAATTCCGGAAACATCGGCTACAAGCTGCTCTGGCGGCTGGGCGGCGCCGAGGTGATCGGCCCCGTGCTGATGGGAATGGCGAAGCCGGTCAACGTGCTGCAGCAGGGCGCGAGCGTGCAGGACGTGGTCAACCTCGCGGCCATGACCGCGGTGCGCGCTCAGGGCGAATTGACGTACTGAGCGATCGCCCTCGCCAGCAGCAGGGCGCCCTCGGCGTTGGGGTGGCCGTCCCAGGGAATCAGCTGGGATTGCTTGAGCTGGACATAGGCGTGGGGCAGATCCGCGAGCAGCGCGGTCATCAGCTCCGGCGGCGGACCGTCGACGGAGGGCTCGAGGAAGAGGGCCCGCGCGCCGTGCGCTGCGGCTGCCTCGACCGTGGCGGTGAAGATCGCGCGCGCCAGCCGCCCGGCATAGTCCAGCCGCGAGGAGCGCGTATAATAGACCTCATTCGCCAATAGACTCCGCAGGCGCAGCTGGCGCCGGGGCGGTGCCGGAACCAACGCGCCGTCCAGCAGCTCGAGCCGCGGGCGATAGTCGTGCAGGTTGCGGGTCAGCATCACCGGCAATACCAGCGAGACGAGCAGGACGGGACGCTGCAGGCGCGCCAGCGCATCGAGCGCGCGCAGATAGGCCTGGTCATTGCCATAGCCGCCGACCGCGGAGACGACCACCTGGTACCCGGTCAGCTCCTCGAGCCGCGCCGCGATGGTGTCCTTCCAGTCGAGCCCGTGCCCGAAGACGCACGACTCGCCGGTGAGGACGATGGTCGGCCGCGCCGGGTCCTCCTTCCAATCGACGCTGCGGGCGCGATCGCCATATTGATCGAGCTCGTAATGCGCCGATGGCACCTCGCTGCGCATCCGGACGTCGAGGCTGCGGCGCGGCGTCAGCGTCCAGCCGAGGCGCGCATCGGAGCTTCCCAGCCGCGTCTCGAGCCGTGGGTGCGGCGCGTCGATGTCGGTCCTGTCGAAGCGCTCGAGCACCACCTCGCACACCGCCAACGCCAGCAGGACCGCGAGGCCGATGCGCGCCGCAGCGGCCAGCGTCTCTCGCAGGCCGCGCCGCGCAATCGAGCCGCCCACCAGCGGGCTCATCACCAGCGGGAAGATCAGCCCCACGATCACCAGCACCAGCCGCAGCGCGGGCAGCGCGCCGGTGGGCATCGGCCAGTAATACTCCGGCACCGCGATGTGCCGATCGAACCACGAAGGCGTGGTGCGCCACGCCGCCGCGAAGAACAACAGACCCGGCAGGGCGACCACGACTCTGGCTCTGGCTTCGGCGGTGTGGCCCATCTCGCCCTCATGGTAGCGTCCTTTGCGTGCACGTGACGCCTTCAGTGCTGGATCGCCTGCTCAAACCGCTGCACCGCTGGGTGTGGCTGGACGCGCACCGCCGCGGCCGCAAGCTCCTGCGCTTCGCCGAGACCGAGGCCGACGGTGGCCGCGACCTCTCCCGCGCCGCCGAGCTGACGGCGGACCCGCTGCTGCGGCGCCTCTACCTGCGCCACTCGCAGGACGAAGAGCGGCACGCCGAGCTCTTCCGCGTGCGCGCGCGGCAGGTGCTCGAGGGCGCCGCCGTCTCGAAGCTGGAAGCGAACTGGCTGGCGCCGGGCGAGCGCGGGCTCGACGATCTGCGCGTCGATCACGAGCAGGAAGACGCGCTGCTCGCCTTTCTGCACCTCTCGGAGAAGGCTGCGGCCGGACGCTTTGCGCTCTATCAATCGGTGCTCACGGGCGACGCTGGCACCCGCGAGGTGTTCCGCGACATCCTCGAAGACGAGGCCTTTCATATGAGCTACACCCGCAGCCAGCTCGCGCGCGTCGCGCCCCGCAAGCAGGGTCTCCGCCTCTGGCAGGCGCGCGCCGGCCGGGTCTGGAGGACGTATCTCCGCATCGCCACCGCCCTCGCGTCGGTGCTGGGAACGCTCCTGTTGCGCGCGCAATACTTTATTATCCTCCCGGTCTTTGCGCTATTGGCGCGGCGGGCGGCGCGCCGCGAGCCACCGGGCTTCTCGAAAGCGCGCCCGCCGGATCTCACGAGTCAATACTGATATGCGCATTCTCGGTATCTCGGCGCACTATCATGATTCGGCGGCGGGGCTGTTGATCGACGGCGTGCCGGTCTGCGCCGTCGAGGAAGAACGCCTTTCACGCCGCAAGAACGATGCCGCGTTTCCGCTCCTCGCCATCGAGTGGTGCCTGGAGAAGGCAGGCCTCGAGCCCGAGGCGCTCGACGCCGTCGTCTTCTACGAGAAGCCGATGCTCAAGTTCGAGCGCATCCTCACCATGGCGCTGCGCGCCTTTCCGCGCTCGTGGCGCAGCTTCCCGCAGGCGATGAAGAACTCGCTGGGCGAGAAGCTCTGGGTGAAGGGAATCATCGCCTCGCAGCTCGGTATCGAAGGCCGCAAGATCCTCTTTACCGAGCACCACCAGTCGCACGCCGCCGCGGCGTTCTATCCGTCGCCATTCGAGGAAGCCGCCATCCTCACCGCCGACGGCGTGGGCGAGTGGGCAACGCTCTCGCTCGGCCGCGGCTCGAAGGCGCGCGGGATCGAGCTCTTCCGCGAGCTGCGCTTCCCCCATTCGTTGGGAATGCTCTATTCGACCTTCACTGCCTATCTCGGCTTTCCCGTCAATGAAGGCGAATACAAGGTGATGGGCCTCGCGTCGTATGGAAAGCCCTCGCGCGCGGAGGACGTGCGGCGCCTGGTGCGGCCCACCGACGACGGCGCCTTCAGGCTCGATCTCGACTACTTTGACTTCCAGGCCGGCGCCAGGCGCAGCTATTCAGAAAAGTTTGCCAGGCTCTTCGGCCCTCCGCGCGAGCCTTGGGACCCCATCGATCTCGAGACGCCCGAAGGCAAGCGCTTCGCCGATCTCGCCGCCAGCGTGCAGCTGGTGCTGGAGGAGCTGGTGCTCGGGTTGGCGCAACGGCTGCAGCGCGAGACCGGGCTCAGAGCGCTTTGCCTGGGGGGCGGCGTCGCGCTCAACGGAGTCGCCAACGCGCGCCTGCTGCGCGAGAGCGGGTTCGACCAGATCTACGTCCCGTCCGCACCGGGAGACGCAGGCTGCGCGCTGGGCGCGGCCCTCTGGGCCGATCGCATTCATTTTCAGCGGCCGCACCTGGAGATCCCCGACCATCCTTATTGGGGACCCGTCGTCGACGGCGGCGAGCTCGCGCGCATCGCCACCGAGGATGGATTGGAATGCGAAACACTGCAGGACGTTCCCGGGCGCGTCGCGGACGAGCTCGCGCAGGGCCGCATCGTCGGCTGGATGCAAGGCGCGTCCGAGCTGGGCCCGCGCGCGCTCGGCAACCGCAGCATCCTCGCCGCCCCGCACCAGGCCGCGATGCGCGACAAGCTCAACCGCGGAATCAAGTATCGCGAGGAGTTCCGTCCGTTCGCGCCCGCGGTCCCCATCGAGCACGCCCGCCTCTTCTTCGACCTGCCCGCAGGCGGCGAGCGCCTGGGCCGCTTCATGTCGGGCGTCTTCAAAGTCCGGCCCGAGTGGCGCGAAAAGCTCGGCGCCGTCACGCACGTGGACGGCACGGCGCGCGTGCAGACGGTGGACCGGGCCACCGCCCCGCTCTTCCATTCCCTGCTGGAAGCTTATGGCGCGCGGACCGGGATACCCATCTTGCTCAATACCAGCTTCAACCTCGCCGGCGAGCCGATCGTGAACCGCGCCGTCGAGGGATATTCGACCTTCCGCCGCTCCGGTATCGATTTACTGGTCGCGGGCACCACGCTTGCAACGCGTCGGCGCGCAACGAACGCGCCGCAATCGCATGACGAGCGGCCATTGAATCGGGAGGCCAGGTGACGCTCAAGCGGCGCGGCAAAATCGCCCGGACCCTGATCGTGATCGGCAGCGCGGGGCCCTCCATCGTCGACGGCGCGCGCGGCCTGTGGCGCAGCGACGCCGGCCGCAAGTGGCTCGTGCCGCTGCTCGTCTTCCTCTGTGTCACGGGCCTGGTGCTGGTGGTGGCCGCGAGCGTCGAGGCGCTGGCGCCATTCATCTATGCCATCTTCTGAAGTGACAGCCGGCGTTCGAGGAGCGGAGGCAGACGTGGCGGACCCCGACGCGCTGCTCGCCTGTCCGCGCTGCGGCGGCGCCCTGGCTGCCCTCGCCTGCGCGCGTTGCGCAATGCAATACGCCGCGCCGGACGGTATCCCCGACCTGCGCCTCGAGAGCGATCTACGCACCGAGTGCGTGCGGGCTTTCTATAAAGCCGCTCCCTTTCCCGGATATCCCGAGCATGACAGCCTCTCTGGCTTGCGCGCCCGCGCGGGCCGCAGCGCCTTTGCGCAATTGCTCGATAAGTCCATCGCGGGAGACGCGGTCATCGCCGAGGTCGGCTGCGGCACGGGCCAGCTCAGCCTCTACCTCGCCACCGCCGATCGCCGGGTGATCGGCGCCGACCTCTCGCGCGCCTCGCTGGTGCTGGCGCAAGACGCCGCCCGCCGTTACGGCCTGCCCGCCGCCCGCTTCGTCGAGACCGATCTGCGCGCCCCCGGCCTGCGCAGGCGCGCCTTCGACGTGGTGATCTCGAGCGGCGTCCTGCACCACACGCCCGACCCGCGCGCCTCGTTCAAAGCGCTCGCGAAGCTGGCAAAGCCCGGTGGCGCCATCGTGCTCGGCCTCTACAATGCCTTCGCCCGCGTCCCGCTCCGGCTGCGGCGCGCCTTCCGCAAGCTCACCGGCCTGATCCCGTTCGACCCGATCCTGCGCGACCGGCGGGCCGAGCCGGAAAGACGCGAGGCCTGGCTGCGCGATCAATACGAGCACCCGGAAGAGCACCGGCATACCCTCGCCGAGGTGCAGGGCTGGTTTCGCGAGAATGATGTCGAATACCTGCGCGCCTATCCCAGCCCGATGCTCGCGGACCCGCCGCCAGAAGATCTCTTCGCGCCGCTCGAGGACGACTGGCCGCTCGAGAACCTGATCTCCCAGCTTTCGTGGGCCCGCACGCTCGGCCACGAGGGCGGCCTGTTCATCGCCGTCGGGCGTGCGCAGAGTGCTTAAATGATCCTCGCGCGATACTGGGATGATTTTCTTTGACCCTGGTGCTACGTGGCGGCCGGGCGCCGCCGGGAGATGGAGCGCGAGTTCGCGGGGCGCGTGCGCTTCGAGCGCCGCGCCTTTCTGTTGATGCCGCGCGAAGGCCAGCGGCTAGCTTATGACGACTACGTCATCTCGCACCGCGTCCGGGCCGCGGAGATGCTGCCCGAGTTGAACTTCGCCATTCCTCAAATAGGCGCGAAGTATCCGCGGTCGAGCTGGCCCCCGCAGCTCTTCGCCATGCGGGTCGGGGAGGTCGCGACCGACAAGCTCGCCGCGGTCGAGGACGCGCTCTTCGGCGCGATGTTCCGCGAGCTGCGCGACATCTCGGACCCGGGCGTGCTGCGCGAGTGCGCACGCGCGTGCGGCGTGGCGGAGGGCGAGGTGGAGGCGGCGCTCGGAAGCGAGGCGCTCGCGGCGCGCGCCGTGCGCGAGCACCAGGAGGCAGAGGCGCTCGGCATCAACGGCATCCCTGCGCTGGTGCTGCCCGGCCTCGAGCCGATCACCGGCGCGGTCGCGGTCGAGATCTATCGCAGCGCGGTCGATCAGAGCCTGCGTTGATTGGCGACGAGCTGGAGAGATATCGTGGCGACCATTACCAGGCTGAATACATGAAGCGCGTGCAGCCGTTCCCCGGCGTACGCGCGCTGTTCAAGGAGCTGCTGCGACGGGGCCTGAAGCTCGCGCTCTGCCCTCTGCAAAGGGTGCCATTGCCGCGCACCGCATGGGCGTCCGCGCGGCCGGCGTGCTTTGCGCCGGTTTCCCGGAGGCCGAGCTGCGGGCGGCCGGCTGTATCGCCATCTATCAAGACTCTGAAGATCTATTGCACAACCTCGATCAATCCCCGCTTCTCCAAGGGGGACCGCGCCACCCGTTCATCGCTTCAGCCGCTCCCCGAGCCGGGAAAGCGCGGCGGGCAGATCCGGAGACAAGCTGAGGACCGGCAGCAATGGATCTGATTTCAGCCGCTTCATTCGCGCGGGCAGCGACTTCAGCGTGTACTTCTTCGGGTCGAGCCTGGCGTTGACCTCGCTCCACCGCAGCGGCGCCGAGACCGTGGCGCCCGGAACCGGCCGCGCGCTGAATGGCCCGGCGATGGTCTTGCCGTCACCATTCTGCAGGAAGTCGAGATAGACGCGGCCGCGCCGCGCCGCGATGTTGCGCTCGGTGGTCCCAATGTCGGGATGGCGCCCTTCGACCACGCGCGCCACCAGCTCGCCGAGCGAGGTCGCCTGCAGGTGCGTGAGCTGCGCGCCGAGTGGAATGAGGACATGCAGCCCCTTCTGTCCGCTGGTCTTGGGAAAGCTCGGCAGGCCCAACTCCTCGCAGAGCTCGTGCACCGCCCACGCGAGCTTGACCACCCAGGCGAAGGGCGCCTGCTTCGGATCGAGATCGATCACGCACCAGTCGGGGTTGCGATCGAGCCGGTTCGCTGGCAGATGGAGCGGAATGGTCCCGAGGTTCACGACATAGAGCAGCGTCTCGAGATCGTCGCAGACGAAGAAGTCGAGGGCGCCGACGCGCGCGGTGCGCACCCAGGCAGGCACGGTGTCGGGCGCGTTCTTCTGAAAGAAGCTCTTCCCCTCAATCCCATCGGGATAGCGAGTGAGCGTGACGGCGCGGTCGCGCAGATAAGGAAGAAGCCAGGGGGAGATCTCCCGGTAATAGGCAATCAAATCACCCTTTGTGGTCCTCTCCTCGGGCCAGAAGACTTTATCGAGGTTGCTGAGCGCCACCTCGCGCGGCCGCGGCTCCGGCGGAGCTGCAGGAGAGAGGCACTCCTCGGCCCCCTTGTCGTCGCGAAAGCGGAGGAAGGTGGGCTGCCGCAACAGTCCGTCCTCGGTGATCTCCTTATAGCGAACCTCGACCACCAGGCTCGGCTTGCACCAGGTATGCCCGCGGCCTTTGGGCAATGGCCCGATGCACGGCGGCCGGTCGATCTTCAGCTTCTCCAGCTGCGCCTGCGCCCGGCTGAGCTCCCTCTCGCTGAAGCCGCTTCCAACGCGACCGACGTAGACCAGGCCCTGCGGTTCGTGCTGCGCGACGTGCAGCGCGCCAAAGCCGCTGCGCGAGCCTTCGCCCTGGGTGTATCCGACCACCACGAAATCGCCGGTCCGATCAACGCGAACCTTGGCCCAGTCACGACCACGGCCTGCCCGATAGATCGAATCTTTTCTCTTCGCGACGATTCCCTCGAGGCCCAGCTCGAGGATGCTGGCGAAGAACGCGCGGCCCTGCCCATCGACATGGTCGACGTAGCGCAGCGGCCCGAGCTCGGGAACGAGCTCCCTCAAGATTGCCTTCCGCTGCGTCAAAGGCAGCGGGCGCAGATCGAAGTCGCCGAAGGCGAGCAGGTCGAAGACGAAGAGCGAGGCCGGCAGCTCGGCCGAGGCCCGCGCGACCTCGTGCGGGCCGGTCAAGAGCGCGCGCCGCTGCAGGCGCTGGAAGGCCGGCCGCCCCTGCGCGTCCAGCACCGCGATCTCGCCGTCGAAGACGACGTGCTCATAGGGCAGCGAGCGCAGCACGTTGGCGAGATCGGGAAAGATCGCCGTCGCATCGGTGCCCCGGCGGTAATGGATGGCCGCACGCCCGCCCTCCCTGGCGGCCACCGCGCGGAAGCCGTCCACCTTCAGCTCGAACAGCCACCCGGGGTCGTCGAAGGCCTGCTCGCGCGTCTCGGCGAGCATCACCTGCACCTCGGCCGCGGCCACGCGACGCCGCGGCGCCCCCAGCCGGTCCAGCTCTGCGCCGACCGCCGCGCTGCGGTCCGCGCCCAGCTCGTCCACGCCAAGCCCGCTCAGCACGGACTGTTCGGGGAACGTTCCTTTCCGCCGTACGTGCTCGTCGCCAGTCTCCTTGATCAGCAGCCAGTCTTTGGGATTGCGCCTGGTGCGCACCAGCGTCCAGCGGCCGCGCAACTTGTAGCCGGACAACTCGAAGAGGAGCTTGCCCTCGGCGATTCCCTGCCGCGGATCGATCAGGTGCGCGCAGCGGCCCCGGTCCCAGACGATCATTTTCCCGGCGCCATAGTTCCCGGCGGGGATGACGCCTTCGAAGTCGGCATACTCGACGGGATGGTCCTCGGTCTGCATCGCGAGCCGTTTGTCGGCAGGGTCCGGCGACGGCCCCCTGGGCACCGCCCAGGATTTGAGCACCCCGTCCCACTCCAGACGCAGGTCGTAATGAAGCCGGGACGCCGCGTGTTTCTGCACCACGAAGATGCCGGGCCTCGACTCGCCGCTCCCGAACGGCTCGGGCGTCCGATCGGGCGACCGCTTCCTGCGGTAGTCGTCCAATAAATTGGGCATTTCCGCGTATACGTTACCATCCTGTTGCACAAGACGGAGGTGCACGATGGCTGCTCGCTCGCTCGCATCGGCAACGATCTCTTTTGGCCTGGTCTCGATCCCGGTCAAGCTCTACTCGGCGACGCAGGCGTCGTCCGCGGTCTCCTTCAACCTGCTGCACGACAAGTGCAGCGGCCGGCTGAAGCAGCAGTACATCTGCCCGCGCGACGACAACGAAGTGGTCGAGCGCGACCATATGATCAAGGGCTACGAGATCTCCAAGGACCGCTACGTCACCTTCACGCCCGAAGAGCTGAAAGCGCTGGAGGAGAAGTCGACGCAGCAGATCGAGATCACCGAGTTCGTCCCGACCGAGAAGATCGATCCGGTCTATTTCGACAAGCCCTATTACCTGGGGCCGGAGAAGGGCGCCGACCGCGCGTACAAGCTGCTGGCCGAGGCGATGCGGCAGACCGGCCGGACCGCGCTGGCGCGCTATGCCGCGCGCGGGAAGCAGTATCTCGTCCAGCTCCGGCCGCGCTTGCCCGAGCAGGGCGGCGGGCTGGTCATGCAGCAGCTGATGTATGCCGACGAGGTGCGCCCTTTCTCGGAGGTGCCGGAGGAGGAGACGCCGCCAGTCAAGGAGCAGGAGCTCCTGCTGGCGAAGCAGATCATCGGGCAGATTGCGGTCGATGAGTTCAAGCCGGAGAAATACCAGGACGAGGTGAAGAAGCGGGTGCAGGAGCAGATCCAGCGCAAGTCCGAGGGACAGGCCATCGACCTCACCGCGCCGGAAGCGCCGCCCTCGCAGGTGATCGATCTGATGGAGGCGCTCAAGGCGTCGCTGGCGGCAAAAGGGCTGATCCCGAAAGCCGCATCCGCGGCTGCGGACTCCTCCGCGGACGGCGCACCCACAGCCGTCGAGCCCGCAGCCGAGGCGCGCAAGGCCCCCAAGCGCGCGCCTCGCGCCGAGGGAAAAGCGCCCGGCAAGGCTTCCCGCAAGTAACCACACGTGCGATCTTTGCTGCGGATTCCACGGCCCCCAGGAGGAGGCATCGTTGTCGGGTTACGGCTCGCGCGAGGTCGCGAAGATGCTCGGGCTCTCGGTGGGGCAGGTGCGCTCGTACGTGCGCGCCGGGTTCCTCGAGCCCGCGCGTGGCCCCCGTGGCGTGCTGCTTTTCTCCTTCCAGGATCTGGTGCTGCTGCGCACGGCAAAGGGTTTGGTCTCGGCGCGTATCGCCCCGCGCCGCGTCCGCAGCGCTTTGAGGAAGCTGCGCGAGCAACTCCCTGAAGGCCGCCCGCTGCGCGGCGTCCGCATCCGCGCCGAGGGCGATCGCATCGTGGTCGGAGACGGCGGGGAGCGGTTCGAGCCCGAGTCGGGGCAGGCGCTCTTCGACTTCGACACCGCGGAGGTGGCGCGCGAGGTGGCGCCCCTGGTGCGGCGCGCTCCATTCGAAGGCGACGCGTCGGAATGGTACGAACGCGGCTGCGATCTGGAGGAGGCGGCGCCTCTGGACGCGCGGGCCGCGTATGGCAGGGCGATCGAGCTGGATCCCGGCCACGCCGATGCGCACGTCAACCTCGGCCGCCTGCTGCACGAAGCGGGCGATGCGTCGGACGCCGCCGACCATTATCGAAAAGCGATCGAAGCGCAGCCCGGGCATTCGACCGCGGCGTTCAATCTCGGCGCCGCGCTGGAAGATCTGCGGCTGCCCGACGAAGCCGCGCTCGCCTACCGGCTGGCGCTGCAGGCCGATCCTTCCTGCGCCGACGCGCATTACAACCTCGCCATTCTTTATGAACGCAAGGGCGACGCGGCGCTGGCGCTGCGGCATTTGAGAACCTATCGCAAGCTGGTGCAGGTGTGAGCGTACGGGTCGGCACGTCCGGATACGATTACCGGCCCTGGTACGGGCCGTTCTATCCCGAAGATCTGCCGAAGAAGAGGATGCTCGGGTATTACGCGTCGCGTTTTTCCACCGTGGAGATCAATTACTCGTTCTATCGAAAGCCGACCGCGAAGATCCTGCAAGCCTGGGCGGCGCAGGTGCCGGAGGGCTTCCGCTTTGCATTGAAAGCCTGGCAGCGCATCACGCACCACAAGCGCCTGCGGGGGACGGGGGAGTTCCTGGCCGCGTTCGCAGAGGTGGCGCGCGCACTCGGCCCGCGGCTCGCACCCATCCTTTATCAATTGCCACCCAATCTGAAGCCGGACCTGCCGCTGCTGCGCGATTTCCTCGCGCAGCTCCCCAAAGATCTCCTCGCCGCCTTCGAGTTCCGCCACCCTGGCTGGCTCACGGACGAGACTTTCACGGCGCTCGGCGATGCCGGCGCTGCCCTCTGCGTCGCGGACAGCGAGGAGCTGACCGCGCCGCTCGTCCGCACCGCGCCCTTCGGCTACTTCCGCCTCCGCCGCGAGAGGTACGACGACGCCGCGCTCGATCGTTGGGCCGACGGAATCGGCGCCGCGGGGTTCACCGGCGACGTCCACGTCTACTTCAAGCACGAGGACGAGGCGCGCGGCCCGATCCTCGCGGACGCCTTCATCCGGCGGTTCTCCGGGCCGCCGCTGCCCGCTACTTCGCCGGACCGCACAGCGGGCGCGCCGCGTCGTCCCGCGAAAGCTCGCGTTGCAGCCACTTCTCGCCACCGCCGAAAGCGGTGAGCGCCCCGTCCGCAGGAGAGTAAACCTGCCAGGACCGACCGAAGAGGTCGCCGCCGCTGAACCAGATCTGCGTCTGGTCCGGGCTCAACTGGAGGTCGAACTTGATCGACTTGCGGTTGGCAGCGTCGGCGGGCTTGTCGAGCGCGAAGCCGGGCGCGCAATAGAGGGCGGTCGCGGCCGGCTGCACCATGCGCACGCGCACCGCTTTGCAGCCGGTGTCGTTGCCGCCCAGGCAGTCGAGCCGCGCGAAGGGCTGGTCGTCGCAGACGACGACGTTGCGCTCGAGGCCGCGGCTGCTGCAGTCGTTCCAGGCGGAGCGGGCGGCGCCGCGCGTCGCCGCGCAGGCCGGGAGCAATGAAGCCAGCAGGCCGCAGAGGAGCCGCACGCTACTTCTCCGCCATTGCGTAGCTCCCGTTCCAGGTGGGCGGCGGCGGCTCGGCGGCGAACTCGCGGCAGCGCTCCGCCAGCTTCTGGGACGCGCCGTCTTTCAGTGCCGTATTGACCGCCAGAAAGCGCGCGCCCGCCTCGGTGAACCGGCGCTCGCGATAGAGCGCCAAAGCCTGGGTATGCAGCTCAATCGCTTTCAACGAGGCGGGCGCGACCTTGCCGACCTCACCGATCAATTCGTGGACCAGCACCGCGTGCGCCTTGCCCTTCACCGCGACGAAGTCGAGCGGCCGCAGCACCATCTGGTCGCGCACCAGCGCGGCGGTGGTTTCGCCGATGCAGATCCCGGTGCCGTAGGCCTTGTTCAACCCTTCGAGGCGGCTCGCCAGGTTCACCGCGTCCCCCATCGCCGTGTAGTTCATCCGGTTGGGCGAGCCGATGTTCCCCACCAGCGCGACGCCGGTGTTCACACCGATTCGCGCGGCGATGTTGGGCCGCCCGTCTTTTGCCCATTCCAGCTGCATGGCGTGCAACCGATCCCGCATGGTCAGCGCGGCGCGGCAGGCAAAGAGCGCGTGGTCCTTCAAGGGCCGCGGCGCGCCCCAGAAGGCCATGATGGCGTCGCCGATGTATTTGTCCACCGTGCCCCGCTGCTCGCGGATGGACTCGCTCATCTTCTCGAAGTATTCGCCCAATGCATTGACCAGCGCATCGGGCGCGAGCGATTCGGAGAGCGTGGTAAAGTCGGCGATGTCGGAGAAGAGGGTGGTGATCTCGAGCTTCTCGCCGCCCAGCACCGCCTCCCGGCCCGAGAGCAGGAGATCCTGCACCAGCTCGCGCGGGACGTATTTTCCAAAGCTGCGTAGCGAGGACTTCATCCGGTCGGTGGCGGCGCTCATGTTGTTCACCTCGAGCACCATCGAGACTTCGTCGGAGAGCCTGCGCTCGGTGATCTCGAAGCGGCCGACGCGGTCCATCTCGTCGGCGATGACGCCCATGGCGTGCGAGACGCGGCTGGTCAGCACGGCACCGATGAGCGCCGCGAGCAGCGCGCAGACGATGCCGATGATCGCGGCGTAGATGGCCTGCCTGCGCGCCTCCCCGAAGAAGTCATCGCGCGGGACGACTCCAATCACGCGCCAGTCGATACCCGAGTCAGGCGGATAGGTCGCAACCATCGCCAGATAAGGACCAAAGGAGAAGCCCCTGGTATCGGGGCCGCGCAGCTGCAACTCGCGCCAGGCGCCGGCGAGCATGGGGTCCGCGTGATCGTCCGCACGCGCGATCACGCCCTGGCCATTTTCGGTGGAGGTGACAGCGCCGGTGGGGTGGCCGACGACGCGGCCGCTGCGGGTGACCACGTAGACTCGGCCGGTTTCGCCGAGCTTCAAGGTAGCGAGAAATTCGCTCAGATAAGAAACCTCGAACTCGACCGCCCAGACGCCGCGCAACTTGCCGTCGGGGGTTGGATCGCGCGCGGCGTAGGTAAAGCCGGGCTGGTGATTGCTGCTGAAGAGGAACGGCTCGACCCAGACCCCCCGCTCGGAGGCTGCGCCCGCCGCATACCAGGGGCGCGTGCGCGGATCGTAGGAGCCCAGGGTGTCGTCGCGCAGCGTCTTCCAGCCGCCGTTGGGCTGGCGCGTCAGCACGCGCCAGCGGGTGCGGCCGCCCGTTTCCTGTTGCCGGATGGTCGCCTCGACTTCCCCCGGCGATTTCCGATAGGCGGCGAGATACGTGCCGTCCGCGCCGCCGTGCGAGACCCAGGTAAAGCTCGGGTTGGCCAGCAGCTCGGCGTAGAAGTGCTCGAGTGCGGCGAGGTGATTGCCCGGGTCCAGCTTGCGCTCGGCAGCGAGCCGCTGCTCGAGCGCGATGGCGGGGCGCGCCGGCTCGAGGAAGCGCAGGGTGCGCTGGGTGGTGTAGGCGGCGATCTCGTTGGCGAAGTTGTGCCAGAGGTTCGAGATCACCTTGCGCGACGAGAGGTAGGCGGACACGCCGACCGCGCCGGCGGCGAGCAGGATGAGGGCGATGACGCCGCTCACCAGCGTGGGACGCAGCGGCAGGCCCCGGGCTGCTCGCGCCACCTACTTCTCCTCTCCGCCGCCAATCTTGGCGCGCGCCTTGAGGCCGTCGATCACGCGGCGAATCTCGCTTGCGTCGCGCGCGGCCGGCGCCAGCCGGAGATACTGCTCATAAGATTGAATGGCCATTGATTCATTGCTTTGCATCGAATAGGCGGTGCCGAGACCGCGCAGGGCGGGGGCGTTGCCGGGCTCGTTCTCGAGCGCAATGTGGAAGCTGGCGATGGCTTCGTCGATTCGATTCTGCTCGAGCGCCGCCTCGCCGCGCTTGACCTGCGACTGCGCGACTGCGTGCGCCATCATCGCGGGCGAGACCTCGCTGGAGCGCCGGGGCCGCGGCCTGGGCGCAGACACGGCGGAGGGCGCGACGGGCGCGGCAGCAGGCGCGGCGGCGGTGGATGGGCCGGGGCGCTCGCCTGCAGCGGTGGCGGGGGCCGAGCCCGCGGCGGGCGGGAGGGCTGCGGGCGGCGCGGCGACCGCTGGGTCGGGAGCGCCCACGGGCGGCGGGGCGGCGACCGCTTCGTCGGGAGGGGCCGCGAGCGAAGGACCCGCGGCGGGCTCCGCGCTCCGCTTCTGCGCTGCAGCGGGAGCTTCGCTCCGGGCGGGAGCGGCGGTGGCCCCGGTCGCGGCCGGTCCCGTCCCGGGAACAGCGGTCCCGGTCGCAGCGGAAGCGGCCTCCGGCGCGGGCGCCGCGGTCCCGATCGCGGGAGCATTCACCGCCGCAGCGGCAGCGCCGGCCGTCGCGGGAGCGGATGGCTCGGCCGCGGGAGGAGCTGGGGCCGCCGTCTCGCCGGCAGATCGCGCGCTCTGCGCTGCGAAGATCCCGGGCGCCGCGGGCGCAAACCCCAGGGCCCAGGCTGCCGCGATCGCCGCCGCCGCGCCCAGCAGGCCCGCGAGCAGCGGCACCAGCACCGGCGCGCCGCGCTTGCCCGACGCAGGCCCCAGCCGCTGCCCGTCCTCGAAGCGCTCCACCCGCTCGCCCACCTCGCGCTGCGCCGCCGACAGCTTCGACAGCTGGCGCTGCACCTCGCCGAGCTGCGCGATGAGCTTCGCCAACGCCTCCTTCTCGATGCCCGCGCCCAGGCCAGACCGCGCCCGCATCGCCACCAGCAGCTGCCGCTCCTGCTCGACGGGCAATCGCTGCTGCGCGCTCTCGACCGCGTCGTAGAGCTGGGTGAGATCGCCGAAGCGCTCGCGGCGATCGGGTGAGACCGCGATGCGCACGATATCGCCCAGCGGCGCTGGCAGCTCGCCCTCGAGCCCGTTGCGCGGATCGCTGCCGGTGAGCAGCTCGTACCCGAACGCCCCCGCCGCGTAGACCTGCACCCGCGGCTCGCTCTTGCGCGGCGCATCGGCCGCCAGGAGCTCGGGCGCGAGGTAGCCCATCTCCAGCTCCGGCAGCTGATCGTCGAAGGGCAGCAGGTGCAGGCTCCCCTGATCGTCGAGCTGCACCAGCCGCGACCGCAGCGTCGCGCCCTGCGCCGAGGCGAGCCGGACAGCTGCAGAGAAGAGTGCGCCTGCCTCCGTCGCGGAGAGGCGCTGCCCGGACGCGCGCGCCCGCTCGAGGATGTCGTGGACGGTCATCATGGCGGCGCGTACTCTACCCGGCGGAAGGAGACCTCACCATGCCGATGTCTTTGCTGGAGCAACTCAAGGCCGTGACCGTCGTCGTCGCCGACACCGGCGACATCAACTCCATCCGCAAGTTCACGCCGCGCGACGCGACCACGAACCCGTCGCTTCTCACCGCGGCGGCGCAGATGCCCGAGTACCAGGACCTGGTTCGCGGAGCGCTGGACTGGGCGCGCAAGGAGTGTGGCCAGGGCGCCAGCCGCGAGCAGATCGTGCGGCTGGGCATCGACCGGCTGAGCGTCGAATTCGGTCTGCAGATCCTCAAGATCGTGCCGGGCCGCGTCTCGACCGAGGTGGACGCGCGGCTCAGCTTCGACACCGCAAAGACGGTGGAAAAGGCGCGCTTTCTGATCGGCCTCTACGAGAAGGCGGGCGCCAAACGCGAGCGGGTGCTGATCAAGATGGCCTCGACCTGGGAGGGCATCAAGGCCGCCGGGATCCTCGAGAAGGAAGGCATTCATTGCAACCTCACCCTGCTCTTCGGGCTCCACCAGGCGGTGGCGTGCGCCGAGGCGGGGGTGACGCTGATCTCGCCGTTCGTCGGAAGAATCCTCGATTGGTATCTGAAAGACACTGGTCTCAAGGAATACGCCCCCGAGGAGGATCCGGGCGTTCAATCGGTCACGAAGATCTACGCCTATTATAAGAAGTTTGGCTATCAGACCGAGGTGATGGGCGCCTCGTTCCGCAACGTCGGCGAGATCCTCGAGCTCGCCGGCTGCGACCTCTTGACCATCGCCCCCAAGCTGCTGGCGGAGCTGGCGACGTTCGGCGGCGAGCTCGAGCGCAAGCTCGATCCTCGCAAGGTCCCGGCGGAGCTCGAGCGTCTGCACCTGGACGAGAAGTCTTTCCGCGAGGCGCACGAGCGCGACCGGATGGCGACTGACAAGCTCGCCGAGGGCATCGACGGGTTCACCAAGGCGCTGGTGGCGCTCGAGGCGCAGCTGCTCGAGAAGCTGAAGGCCGACTCGTCGAACGCCACGCGCGATCTCTTCCGCGTCTTCGACCTCGACGGCGACGGCTTCATCACCCGCGAGGAGTGGGCGGGCACCGACGCGGTCTTCGACGCGCTCGACGTAAACGGCGACGGCCGCATCACGCCCGAGGAGATGGGCGCCGGCCTCGGCGCGGCGTTCCGGCTGCAGGTCTGAACCTCTCGACAAGCATTGAAACAATCGCCCGCGTTGACATCCCCGCGCGCGCAGTTAAGTTTCTCATCGGCTGAGAAGGCCAGCGCGAGGAATGGTTCCCGCGCTTGATGCACCGCCGGGAGCGAAAAGCCCCAGGCGAGTGGAGGCAACATGTATCCAGGAATGATGCATTGGTTGAGGATGCGCCGTCACGGTCACTGCGGTGCAGGCGCCGGAGCAGGCCCGGGCTCGGGCCCCGGCGAACACGGACACAATCACGAAGAGTGGCAGGCCGGCGGCTGGGGTCACGGCCACGGCAACGGCGATGAATTCGGCGGGGGCGCCTTTGGCGTCCGCAGGCCGCTACGGTTCCTCGCCTTCAAGCTCAACCTGAGCGAGCAGCAGGTCGGGGAGCTGGCGAAGATCCTCGACGAGCTGAAGACGGAGCGCGCGCAGGCGGCGGTGGACGACCGGCGCACGACCGCGGCATTCGCCGACGCCATCGGTCTCGAGCAGTTCAATGCCGAGAAGGCGAACGAGGGCGGCGCGCTGCGGGTGCTGAGCGCGGAGAAGCTGCGCAACGCGGTGGTCAAGGCGCTGGGCCGCATCCACGCGCTGCTCGACCAGCAGCAGCGGACGCAGCTCGCGTA
>JAYWBT010000132.1:0-86188 GCA_043781235.1 Deltaproteobacteria bacterium | reverse complement strand
CGCGCAGGCGGAGCTGGCCGGCGCGGGCGCGGCCGATGTCGGGCAGCTCGAGCTGACGCGCGTCGCCGACGATGACGTGCTCCACCTCGCCGCGCCGGTTGAGCATCACCCCGACCTGCCGCCCGATCTCGCGCGAGATCTCGGTGAGGTGACGCGCCAGCTCGGCCGAGACCAGCTCGCGCTGCTGCACGCGGCGGCGGAAGGTCGCGAGCAGTCGCCGTGTATGGCTGGCCTTGAGACCGGCGAGATTTCCGAACAGCTCTTCTTTCACGAGGCCACCATATACAAAGGCCGCCGTTCGCGCGCACCGTCCTCCGCCACCTGCGCGCGCACCGTCTCCGGCCTTTCGCGCGCCTCGTGCTCTCTTCGAGAGGGGACGTTCGTTTCCGCCGGGGATCCGGGTATCCCGCGCGCCCTCCTGTGCGCGGCCGCGCTCGGGATGGTTCGAGGTGCAAGCGAGGAGGCGCCGGGGCGGTCGCGCAATGTCGGGCTTGCAGGACACCCGGCCTCCCCGGCTCAGCAGCGCCTCCCAGGAGACCGCGAGGTGCCTCGCACGCCGTTCGCGTGGCGCCGCACCTCGCGATCGCGGCGTGCGCGCTATCGATCGCGGCGTGCGCGCTATCGATCGCGATCGGTGCGGTTGTGGACGCCGAGGATTTGGAGATCCCGGGTGCCCTGCTTGCCGTTTGCGTGGCGCCGCACCTCGCGATCCCTGCGTCAAGTTGCGCGGATCAAGCTCAGACCTCTGCTCCCCAGTTCGTGAGACAGCGGCGGTGGGGCAGGGGCTCTGGGCTCATCGATCGCGAGGGGCTGCTCGCCGGTATCGAAGCTCTGGCTTGTCAATCGCGAGGTCTAGCTCCGCCGTGGCGGGTGTTGCACTCGACGCTGTAAACGGTGCCGCCTGCGTTCGGGGCATGATTCGCGAAGTGCAGCGACAGGGCGCGCAGGAAATCATCCCCCGTGCCGTCCGCGTTCTGGCTGACTGCGCGGCGCGGAGAGAGCACCATTGAGATGGAGAGACGGAGTGCGCCGCAAGCAGGCGCGAGGTGTGGCGATTAGAGAGAGACGGAGCGCGCCGCCCAAGCAGACGCGAGGCGCGGCGACTAGAGAGAGACGGAGCGCGCCGCAGAGAGACGGAGCGCGCCGCGAGCAGGCGCGAGGTGCGGCGCCACGCGAATGGCAGGCAGGGCAGACCGGGGTCTCTCGAGAGGCGCTGCTGAGCCGGGGAGGCCGGGCGTCCTGCAAGCCCGACATTGCGCGGCCGCCACTTCCTCCGCGCGCCAGAAGACCTGGTAGTTCCCCGCGGACGCGCACAGGAGGTCGCGCTGGATGCCCGGATCCCCGGCGGAGAAAGAAGCACCTTTCGAGCGGCAGCCTGCCTGCTCGGCAAATGGCGGAGGCCAGACACGCGCGCCTTTGCTAGATTAGGGATACGTCCACGATGCCCTTTGACCGCACTCTCCTATCGCGCTGCCGGCGGCCGGTCATCAAGATCGGCTCGGCGGTGCTGGCCGGCAAAGGCAGCCTCGACCGCGCGCGGTTCGCGGCGCTCTGCGACGATGTCTTCGCGGTCTGCGCCGGACGCACGCCGCTGGTGGTGACGAGTGGCGCGGTCGCGCTCGGCGTCGAGCGGCTGGGGCTCAAGTCGCGGCCCACGGAGATGGCGCTCAAGCAGGCGGCGGCCGCTGCCGGGCAGAGCCTCTTGATGCGGCTCTACGACGACCACTTTGAGAAGCGCGGCCTGCACTGCGCGCAGGTGCTGCTGACCCACGCGGACATCGCCAACCGCGGCCGCTACCTCAACGCGCGCCGGGCGCTCGGCGCGCTGCTCGAGCGCGGTGTGCTGCCGGTCATCAACGAGAACGACACCGTCTCCGTCGAGGAGATCAAGTTCGGCGACAACGACGCGCTCGCGGCCATGGTGGTCGATTTGGTGGAGGCGGACTTGCTCGTCGTCCTCACCGACACCGGCGGGGTCTATACCGCCGACCCGCGCAAGGACGCGGCGGCGCAACGGCTGTCGATCATCGATCGCGTCACGCCGTCGATCGAGGCGATGGCCGGATCGACCGGCTCGGCGACCGGCACCGGCGGCATGATCACCAAGCTGCGCGCGGCGCGGCGCGCGACGGAGGCGGGGGTGCCCTGCGCCATCGTGGCGGGCGAACCGGGGGTGCTGCAGCGGCTGCTCGCTGGCGAGGACGTCGGCACGCTGGTGCTGCCGCAGGGCGAGCGGCGGTCGCTTCGGCAGCGCTGGATGCTGGACTTGAAAACGCGCGGCGAGCTGCGCGTGGACGACGGCGCGCGCGACGCGGTGATCGCCGGCAAGAAGAGCTTGCTGCCGAGCGGCGTGCGCGAGGTGTTGGGCAGCTTCGCCTCGGGCGATCCGGTGGAGATCGCGGGCCTCGACGGCCGCGCTTTCGCGCGTGGGCTGGCCGTCTATAGCGCGGACGAGGTGCGGCGCATCGCGGGCCTGAAGAGCTCTGACATCGAGGCGCGGCTCGGCTACCGGCTGCTCGACTGCGTGGTGCACCGCGACGACCTGGTGGTCACTTGAGCGCGCCGGTCGAGCCCGTGACCCGCGCGCCGGTCGAGTCCGTGACGAGCGCGCCGGCGGAGAGAGTGGCGCCGGCCGGAACGAAAAGCGCGTCGCTCGACCAGAAGCTCGCCGCTCGGGAGTTGGCGACGCGGGCGCAGATTGCGGCGCGCGCGCTTTTGCGTTCCAGCGCCGAGCAGCGGGCGGCTGCGCTCGGCTTCTTCGCCGACGAATTGCTCGGTGCGGGCGAGGCCCTCTCGATCGCGAACCAGGCCGACCTGCGCGCGGCGGCGGGCGCGAGCGCGGCCTTCCTTGATCGGCTGCGGCTCGACGGGCCGCGCCTGCAGGCGCTGGCTGACGCGGTGCGCGCCGTGGGCCAGCTGCCCGATCCGGTGGGCGAGGTGGTCGAGCGGCAGACGCGCCCGAACGGTCTGCGCGTCGAGCGGGTGCGCGCGCCGCTCGGGGTGATCTTGATGATCTACGAGTCGCGGCCGGGCGTGACCGCCGAGGCCGCCGCGCTCTGCCTGCGCAGCGGCAACGCTGTCCTGCTGCGCGGCGGATCCGAGGCGCTGCAGTCGAGCTCGGTGCTGCTCGACTGCGCGCAGCGGGCGCTGGGGCGCGCCGGGCTTCCGGAGGAGGCCGCCCAGCTGGTCGCGCCCGATCGCGCGCTGCTCGATGAGCTCCTGCAACTCGAGGAGCAAATCGATCTCTGCATCCCGCGCGGCGGGCCGTCGCTGATCCGCTTCATCTCCGAGCGCTCGCGGATCCCGGTCATCAAGCACTATCAAGGGGTCTGCCATCTCTACGTCGCGGCCGACGCGGACCTCGCGCTCGCCGCGCGCCTCGCGGTCAACGCCAAGACGCAGCGGCCGGGCGTATGCAACGCGCTCGAGTGCCTGCTGGTCGATGTGGGCGTCGCGGCCGAGGCGCTGCCGCTGCTGGCGCGCGCGCTGGTCGAGCGCGGCGTCGAGCTTCGCTGCGACGAGCGCGCGTTGGCGTTGACGCCGGACGCGGTGGCCGCGGCGCCGGACGACTTCGGGCGCGAGTTCCTCGACCTCAAGCTCGCCGTCGCGGTGGTCGATGGCCTCGACGGCGCCTTGAGACACATCGCGCGCTACGGCAGCCGGCACACCGAGGCCATCTGCACCCGCTCCGAGGCGCTCGCCGAGCGCTTCCTGCGCGAGGCCGACGCCTCGTGCGTGATCGCCAACGCCTCGACCCGCTTCAACGACGGCGGCGAGCTGGGGCTCGGCGCCGAGATCGGAATCTCCACCAGCAAGCTCCACGCCTACGGCCCGATGGGCCTGCGCGAGCTCACCTGCACCCGGTTCGTCGTGCGCGGCGACGGACAGGTGCGACCATGACCGCCCCCAAGGGCTAACGGAAAGGAACGGATGCCACAGTCGCCGAACCAGATGGCTCTCTCGCAGAAGCAGATGAAGTCCGACAAGACGCACGATCCCGAGCGCGCGGCGGTTCGCGCGAAGGTGAAGAGCGAGGACTCGCTCAAGTCCGCCAGGCTCGCCGCGCGGGCCGCGCTCGAGAAGAAGGCCGAGGACGTGGTGGTGGTCGATCTGCGCGAGCTGTCGAGCTACACCGACTTTCTGGTCATCTGCTCGGGCGCGAGCGACCGGCAGCTCGAGGCGGTCGCCGAGGGCGTCGAGGCCACGATGAAGGAAGCCGGGCAGCGCACCATCGGCTCCGAGGGCACCCGGGGCGGCAAATGGGTGCTGCTCGACTTCGGCGACGTGGTGTTGCACGTCTTCCACCAGAACGAACGCGAGTACTACGACCTGGAAGGGCTCTGGGCGGACGCGCCGCGCGTGACGGTCTGAAGATCCGGCTGGTCTCGGTCGGCCGCGACAAGGAGTTCACCGCCGCCGGCGCCGCGGACTACGCGGCGCGCGTGCAACGGTCGGCCGAGCTGGAGATGGTCGAGCTGAAAGCCGGGAGCATCGACAAGGAGGCCGACGCGCTGCTGGCGAAGGCGCTGCGGCCGCCGTCCGAGCTGTGGGCGCTCGACGAGCGCGGCACCGAGGTCTCGTCATCCGAGCTGGCGCACCGGATCGGGCGGCTGCGCGATGCGGCTCTGGGGCTCACGCTCTGCATCGGGGGAGACGAGGGGCTGGCGCCGCGGGTGCGGGAGCAGGCGCGCTTCGTCTGGAGCCTGTCGCGCCTGACGCTGCCGCACCGGCTGGCTCGCGTGGTGGTGCTGGAGCAGCTGTACCGCGCCTTCGAGATCCTCCGCGGCGCGCCGTACCATAAGTGATCCGCTCTTGGTCGCGTCCCTCGCCGCGGCGAGAAGCGCGCAGCCGTCGGCCTCAGCGTCCTCGCCGCTGGCGGGCGTTGCGGAGTGAGGTTGGATGCGGGCGGCTGCGGAATGAGTCCGCCGCCCGCGCGCTCCTCGACGCGGCTCGAGGCACCTCCTTCGCTCCAGCGAAAAGCGCAAGCGCCGACGGGCAGCCTATCCTTTGACCTCAAACGAAACGCGCGCGTCGGGGTCGGCGAGGCCGCGCCGGTAGAGGCGCAGCTCGTGCCGGCCGCGGCGCGCGGGGACGCGGGTGCTGAAGGGCGCCTGCAGCAAGGTGCGCTCGCCTCCGTCGACACTCAGCTCCAGCGAAGCGTCTCCCGACGGCGCCAGCGCGCGCACCGGGACGGTCTGCGCCGCGTCGGGCAGGTCGGGGCTGCGGAGGAACTCGTCGCCGTCGGCGGGGAAGGCGAGCGCGGCGTGCGCGGCGCCGGAACTCGCCTGCGCCAGCGTCTCTACCCCTTCGTGCGCCGCCCAGTCGTAGAAGCGCGGGCCGAGGTCGAGCCCCTTTTGCGAGTGCATCTCGCAGGCGCCCTGCGGCGCGGTGCCGGCGGCGAAGCGCTCGCGCACGCGCGATGGGCAGAGGGACGTCGCGAGACCGCCCGACAGCGCGCACACCTCACGGACCTCGAGCGTCCGGTCGTCCCAGAGAGGCGCGGGCTTCTCGATGCCGGCCATGGCAAGCGTCATCACGCGCTGGAAGAGCGGGCCCGCGCCGGTGATGCCGCTGACGTGACGCATGGTCTCGCCGCTCATGTTGCCGACCCATACCGCGACGGTGCGCTCGCGGGTCGAGCCGGCGGTCCAGTTGTCGGTGAAGGCGCGCGAGGTGCCGGTCTTGGCGGCCACCGGGAACGGCAGCCGCAGCACGTTGTCGAGGCCGAAGGCGGGCGCACGCGCGGCCGGGTCGGCGAGGATGTCGGTCACCAGCGCCGCGGTTGCCGACACCATCATCCGGCGCGGCGCGAAGGCTGGCGGCACGAGCGGCAGGGGCGCACCGTGCGCATCGAGGGCGCGGCGCACCAGCGTCAGGTCCTGCAGCACGCCGCCGCGGGCGAGGCCGGCATACGCGCGCCCGAGCTCGAGCAGCGTCACCTCGCCGTCGCCCAGCACCAGCCCGAGCCCGTAGTGCTCGGCATCCTGGTGGAGGCTGTCGAACCCGGCCTCGTGCAGCACGCGCAGGAGCCCCGGCGCGGTGAGCTTCTCGGCCACGCGCACCGCGGGGACGTTGTACGAGCTCGCGAGCGCGACCCGCGCGCGCACCGGGCCGTGCGCGCGCCGGTCGTAGTTCTTCGGCACGTAGTCGCCGCTGGCGGCGGAGAAATGCGACTCGACGTCCGACAGCAGCGTGGCCGGAGTGATCGCACGCAGCTCCAGCGCGCGCGCGTAGGCGAACGGCTTGAGCGCGCTGCCGGGCTGCCGCCGGGTCCGCACTGCATCGATGCGGCCCGCGTGCGCCTCGTCGAACCAGTCCGGCGAGCCGACCCAGGAGAGCACCTCGCCGCTGTCGTTGTCGATCACCAGCGCGGCCGCGCTCGTCACGTTGCGGTCGCGCAGCTGCAAAACCTGCTCGCGCACCGCGCGCTCCACCTCGTGCTGGAGCGCGAGGTCGAGCGTGGTCTCGACGGCCACCGCGCCCTCGGGCGTGCGGCGCCGCGCCGCCTCCTCGACGAAGTGGGCCGCCTCGAAGGCGCGCGCGAAGCGCTCGCTCGCGAGGTCGAGCGGCGCGCCTTCGAAGTCGCGGGCGCGCAAATAGCCGCAGGCCTCCATGCGCGCCAGCACCCGCAGCGCCGCTGCCCGCGCGCGGCCCGGCTTCCGCAGCGGATCGAGCGCCGCGGGGCTGCGCGGCAACGCGGCCAGCAGCGCCGCCTGCAGCGGCGTGAGCGCCGAGGCCGGCCGGTCGAAGTAGAGCCGCGCCGCGGCCTCGATGCCGCGGGCGTCGTTCCCGAGCGGCACGCGCGTCAGGTACTGCTCGAGGAGCTCGCGCTTGCCGAGGTGCGCGCTGAGCCGCAGCGCGAAGATGGCCTCGCCGAGCTTGCCGAAGAGCCCGCGCTGGTGTGGCCGCAGCAGGCGCGCGAGCTGCTGCGGGATGGTGGACGCGCCCTGCGCGAAGCGCCGCCGCCGCAGGTCTGCGCGCAGCGCGCGCAGCACCGCGAGCGGGTCGATGCCCGGGTGGTGCCAGAACCGCTTGTCCTCGGCGGCGACGAAGGCCTGCCACACCTGCGGCGGCATCGCGTCGAGGCGCGCGGGGGCCGCGTGTCCCTCGGCGGTGCGTGAAGCAAGCTCGCGCAAGAGAGTCCCGTCGCGCGCCTCGACCCGCAGCGAGGTGGCCCGGGCGAGCGCGAGCTCTTCCGCTGGCACCGGCCACAGCACCGCCGCCCCGAGCAATGACCCCGCGAGCACCGCAGCCACCGCGGCTCGCCGCGCAAGCAACCTCAACGGTGCGACTGCGCGCTGACGCTCTCCGGAGGCGCTCGGAGCCGTCCCGGCGGCCGCGGCTCCGGCCTTGCGCGGCGCCCTCGCCTTGCCGGTCACTTTTGCGCCAGCGGCCGCGCCGCGGTGACCGAGAGCGTCCCGCCGTCGCTGCGTCCGAAAACCTCGGGCGAGTACATCTCGCCCGCGTGCGCCGGCTTGAGGATGAACTTCCCCGGCGTGGTCGCGCGAGCGACGAACGATTGAAGATGCACTCCGGGCGGCAGATGGTCCGAGAAGTACAGCACGCGGTCATCGCGCTTCTCGCTGTAGTTGAACGGGCTCCAGAACGAGTCGACGACGGCCTCGTCCATGGACCCCGAAGCCTCCTCGTCGTCGCTCGCGCGGGTGGCCTGCCGGGTGGTGGCGAGCGAGGTGTCCACCGCCTCGAGGCCCGCCGGCAGCGGCACCTCCACCGCGACGAAGTTGCGCTCCTGCGAGGTCGCGATTCGCACCTGCACGCGCACCAGCTCGCCGGCGTTGAAGTCGGTGGCAACCTTGCCGGGCTGGTCGTACGGCTCGAACCATCGCTGGACGAAGATGCCCTCGTTGCGGGGCTCGGTCGGCAGCTTCCCGGGCGCGTAGCGCAACAGCGCCGTGTAGTAGAGCGAGCCCGTGCCGTCGGCCTCGAAGCGCAATGGCAGCGAAGGCTCGCGCTGCAGCAACTGTTGCATGGGCACGGTCTGCGACGCGATCGAAAGCGAGCGCCCCTTGAACGGCTGCGAGGCGATCTCCTTGCCGCCCAGCAGCACCCGCGCGACGAAGTCGGGCGCGCTGCGCTCCTTGACCCGCACCACCTCGGCGAGACCGATCAGCGCGTACGCCGCCTCCTGCGTGCTGCGGTACTCGCCGCCCTTGCGCACGTTCGAGAGGTAGCGCGCGATCTTCGAGATGTACGGATGGGCCGGCTGCAGGTCCACGAGCGTCTGCAGCACCATGCCGGTCGTCCGGGTATCGCTTGACAACAGCGGCCCATAGCTCCGGGCGTCGTTCTCTTCAAAATGGACCTCGCGCGTGGTCTCGCGGGCGGAGTCGAGCAGATCCTGCAGCAGCGCGAGCGCGCGCGGCCGGCTGCCCTTGCCGATGGCCATGGCGTCGGCGAGGAGCGCCTTGCCGAAGAGCGGCAGCTTGTCCCTCCCGGCGTACAGCTCGTCGTAGTAGCTGGGCTTCGGGTCGCCCATGCGGGCGAGGACCTGAAGTCCGAACGCGCGCGTCTCCGGCCCGATGACCTCGTACTCGCACGCGCCCTTGCCGGCGATCTTCTCGGCGAGGAAGCGGCGCGCCTTGTCGAGCGTCTCCTTGTGCACCGGGTAGCCCAGCTCGCGCGCGCGGTGCAGGGCGAGCGTGGCGTAGATGGAGGGCCAGGCGTACGGGCACGAGGGCGTGGGCCAATAATAGAAGCCGCCCGACGGCGCCTGCTGCGATTCGATCTTGGCGATGGTTTCGCGCACCACCTCGTCGGGATCTTTCACCAGCCCCGGCGGCTCGACGCCGAAGACGCGCGATACCTCGCGCAGCGCAACGAAGGGCACCAGCCGCGACGAGAGCTGCTCGAGGCAGCCGTAGGGATAATCCACCAGCTGCTGCATCCCCTCCGACAAGCCGCCCAGCGCCGTGGA
This sequence comes from Deltaproteobacteria bacterium, assembly GCA_043781235.1. Classification (GTDB taxonomy): domain Bacteria; phylum Myxococcota; class Myxococcia; order Myxococcales; family 40CM-4-68-19; genus JANYKT01. The sequence goes on along the minus strand of JAYWBT010000132.1, from coordinate 77,253 downwards.
GGAGAGCTGCAGCTCGAGGCCGCCGACGTCGGGGCGCACCCCTTTGGGGGTGGCGAGCCGCTCCTCGGCGCGCGGCGGTGCGCCCGGAGGATCCTTGCCGCCCGTGTCGCCCGCGATGGCGACCGCCTCCAGCTCGACCGGCAACTGGACAGCAATGGTCTGCTCGACCGCGTCGCTCAGGGCTCCCGCCGAGGCGCGGAAGCGCAGCGTGGCCTTGCCGGGCGCCGTCGCGCGCAGCTTGAACCGCACCTCTTTCGCGATTCCCGCCTCGACGCTCGCGCGCAGCTCGGCGGGCTTGACCAGCTCGACGCCGCCCGACACCTGCGCGGCGATGTCCACTTCGGCCGCCGCAAGCGAATGAACCACCACGCCGGCCTCGAACTCGTCGCCGATCCGCGCGAAGCGCGGCAGCGCCGGCAGGACCAGGAGCGGCAGCGCCACGCGGATGGAGGCCTCGCCGCCGCCGAAGCGATCCCCGGCGGTGGCGGCGACCGCCAGGATGCGGAAGCTGGTCAGGTTGTCGGGCAGGACCACGTCGGCGTGCGCGTGGCCCGCGGCATCCGTGACCAGCGTGCGCCAGTCCACGGTGGTGACGAACTTCGAGCGCACGTCGCCGGACGACGCGAGCCCGCCGCCGCCGCCGGTCTGCACCTCGCCCTTTTCACCAAACCTCTGGCGGCGCACCAGCCGCGCCAGCGGCTCGCCGATCGAGGTGGAGAGCCCGTGACGCGGGAACATCGCCTCGAGAGCGTCGGGCAGCTGGTACGCCGTGAGCCGCAGCACCGCCTCGTCAACGACGTAGAGCTGCAGCTCGGCGGTGACGGGCTGGTGCGCGAAGTCGGTGACGATTAGATCGATGGGCACCGTTTCGCGCGGCTTGTACTCAGCGCGCGGCGTGCTCACCGCCACCGCCAGGCGCTTGATGGCCTTGCCCACCGCGAGCTCCGCGTAGCCGAGTCGCACCGAGGGTCTGCCTGGATCGTCCCCTTCGATCACTGCCGGTGCAGCCGGTGGGTCCTGCGAGCCCTGCGCAGCCTGGCCCTGCGCGACGCGGCCGCGCTGCAGGATGATGCCGGCGAAGGCGTTCGGCACCATCGCCTCGGTGATCGCCACGTCGATGGTGGCCGCGCTGCCGGAGAGCTGCAGCACCCGCTGCTCGCCGATGCCTTCGCGCTCGACCGTGACCAGCGCCTCGCACTCCCGATACGGCGACTTGATGAGCAGATGCGCGGTGTCGCCGACCTGGTACTCGGCCTTGTCGGGCACTACCTCCACCCGCGGCGTGTCGGTCTGCTGCCAGGCCGCCTCGCCCGACCCGATGGCGTAGAGCGAGGTGGTCGAGAGCGCGAGCCGCCCTGCCCCGTCGCGCGCCTCGGCGCGGACGATGTAGAGGCCGGGCTTCTGCAGCGTGAGCTTGCACTCCTGCGGCGCGCCTGTGGTCTTGACGTCGCACTCAGCGGCCTTCTCTTCCACCGGCTCGCTGACCGTCTGGTAGACGCCGTTCACGCTCTTCTTGCGCACCGAGTGCCACGCGCGCAGCAGCACGCTGACGTGGACCGCCGCGACCACGCGCGCGCCGTCTGGCCGGGCGGCGATCACCGGCAGCCGAATCTCCTCACCGACGCGGGTGAAGAGCTCGACCTTGCCGAGCCCGACATAGAAGTCGGCCGGATGCACCAGCACGCTCGCGCGCCCCGCGACGCGCTGGCGCGAGACGTCCGCCACCTCGGCCTCGAGCGTGTACCGCGCCGGCCGGTCGGCGAACGCCTCGACCTTGCCCGCCTTGATCTGAAGACCGCCGGCGGCGTCGATCTCTCCCTGTCCCGAGGCGAAGGTGCTCGCGTCCTGCGCTGGAGCGCCGTCGTCCCACGACCAGGTCTGGCGGCCGAAGTGGAAGTCGTCGTTGCGCGGCGGCGCGAACTCTTCGGTGGCGCGGTGCACGCTCCACGAGGCCTGCGCGCGGTCCATGGCACCGCCGAAAAGATACCGCGCCAACGCCGAGCCGGTGAGCTCGTCTCCCGCGACCAGCTCCGGCCTGGGCGTGACCACGTCGACGCGGAACTGCGGCGCGCGATACTCGGCGACGCGAAAGCCTCCGTACGCGTAGTGCAGGCTGCCGGCGCCGCTCACCGAGACCGAGAAGCTGCCCAGCCGCCCGTCGCGCGCGATCGGCACGTCCACCGCGAAGGTGCCGAACGACGAGAGCGGCACCTCGCGCGAGAGCACGGCCTTGTCCTCCGGATCCTTCACCTCGAGATGGACCCTGGTGCCCTCGGCCGGCGTCGTCAGCGCGCCCGCGGCCTGCGTGCGCAGGATGGCCTTCAGGTGCGCGGTGTCTCCGGGCCGGTAGATGCCGCGGTCGGCGAAGACCAGCCCGAGCCCGCAGCTGCGCCCGACGTCGAAGTCGCGGCCCACCGAGCCGGGCACGAGCTCGTCATAACCTTCGGTGGTGACGTAGCCCGTGTCGTCGCCGGCCGTGGCCGAGACCAGCAGACGCGGCGCCTGGTAGCTCTGCCGCGAGCCCAGCTTGTCGTAGCCCGGCAGGAGCGCGACCCCCTGCGCGTCGGTCACCGCCTCGGCCACGCGCAGTCCGCTGCGGTCGAAGACGCGCACCGCCGCCTTCGCAACCGGTTTCGCGGTCGAGACCGAGGTGACCCAGGCGAGGCTCGAGGTGGCGCCAAGCTTCACGTGCACCGCCAGGTCCGTGAGCTGCGCGTAGACGCGCAGCGGGCGATCGGCGAAGGAGGTGCCGGGCGCGCGCAGCCGCGCGATCACGAGCCCGGTCTTCGCACCGCCGAGCGCCGCGCGGAGGTCCACGCCGTGCAGGTGCGGCTGGTTGCTCGGATAGGAGAGCTTGAGCCGCAGCGGCACGTCGGGCTGCGCGAGCGGCAGCGGGCTGCACCTGTTGTCTTGCTGCTGGCACAGCTCGGCCTGCGCCAGCTGCTGCGGAGAGACGCGCCAGAGATCGGCGTCGAGCGCGGCGAGGTTTGTCACCTGCGCCGGTAGCTGCCCGTCGCCGTCGGCCTCGAGCAGCGCCTTCTCGCCGCCGATATAGAGCGACGGAAGCAGGTCGTCGAGGGTCACCGTGGCGTCGAAGGCGGGCGCCGCCTGCCCGAGGCTGTCCTTGACGCCCGCGTCGATGTGCACCGCGTACGTCAGGCCGGGGCGCAGCTTGCCGTCGATGGCGATGCTGGTCCCGAAGCGGACCCCGGTCTCGTCGTCGTCGCCGAAGTCGAGTTGCGCCTCCGGGGCGACGTGCACCAGCGGCTTCAACGCCTTGCGCGAGGCGATGGGGTTGGTGAAGACGAACGAGAGCGGGCCCGACGGGCAGTGCTCGCTGCTCCCGAAGCATTTTGAGACCCTCTCGACCCGCATGGGCCCGGGCGTCGAGCAAGGCATGCGCCACTCCTGCCCGGCGTTCAGCGTGCCCTGGGCGCCCCGCGCTTCGCCATCGAGCCCGACGGAAAAGGGCGTCGCCAGCGGCAGGCTCGAGGCAGGCGCGATCTCGTAGCGGGTGCGCTGGTCCTTGAAGCCGAGCGCCGCGGGCGTCTCCAGCCGCCGGTGCGGGCGCTGCGTTCGCTGCTCCTCCAGCAGGTTGACGGCGCCCACCAGCTTCGCCGCCACCCGCCGCTTCTCCTCGCCCACCTCGAAGAAGAAATCTTTGCCGGGGTCGGCGAGCGGCTGGTTCATTATTAGGGTGAAGTGCTGGTCCGGCGTCGACCAGCGGCAAAGCTCCTGGCTGGGCTGGACGGCGTAACGGTCCACCTCGACGGTGGGCGTGGTGAAGTCGAGTTGGTAAGGCCGCCCGAGCTTCGCGCCGTCGAGCGCGGCGAGCTCCTGCGGCACGATCAGGTGGAACGCGGTGCTGTAGGGGAACGGCTCGTCGTTGACGAACTCGACCGACGACGAGCCGAGCCAGTGCCAGCGGCCCGCGACTTTGGGCACCAGCAAAAAAGCTGCCGCGGGATCCTGTCCCTGCTCGAGCGTGGCCAGGGCGACCACCGGCTCGCTGAAGGTCAGCGTCGGGTGCACGCCACCGAGCAGCTTTCCCTGCGGCCGCGCGACGAGCACGCGGAAGGCGGCCTCCTCTTTCTCGGACGCGGCCGGCGAAATCTGGAGTTGAGGAGGAGGCGGCGGGGTGGACAAGCTCCGCTCGGACTGCGCCGGGGCGGAGCCGGCGGGGGTCGCGCCGCGGGAGCAGGAAACCGCGACCGCTACCACTCCAAGAGCCAGCAGGACGAGCTTGCGCATATGGAGGATCCCCCGGGGCGCGGAATGTACACCGCGCCCCTGACATCGTTGCTTCCGCGAGCGCGGCACACTAGAGGTTGCAGTCATGCGACCCGTACTCCTCGTCATCCTCGACGGCTGGGGCATCAACCCCCGCCGCGAGGGAAACGCCATTGCGCTGCAAGGCACGCCCAACCTCGACCAGCTGGCCGCGGAGTTCCCGCACACGCAGCTGTTGACCAGCGGCCTCGCGGTCGGGCTCCCCGAAGGGCAGATGGGCAACAGCGAGGTGGGTCACACGAACCTCGGCGCGGGGCGCGTCGTCTACCAGGACCTCGTTCGCATCAACCGTGCCATCGAGTCCGGGGAGCTCTTCCACGACGCCGCGCTGAAGGTCGGGCTGCAGAAGGCGAAGGCGGGCGCGCTCCACCTGATCGGGCTCGTCTCCAACGGCGGCGTGCACAGCTCGCTCGACCACCTCACTGCGCTGGTCGAGATGGCGCGCCGCGAGGGCGTGCGCCGCGTCTTCGTGCACGCGCTCACCGACGGCCGCGACTGCTCGCCCAGCTCCGGTCTCGGATTCGTAGAGCAGCTCGAGCAGGTTCTACAAAAGCAGTCGAGCGAAGACGGCATGCACGCGAGCGTCGCGACGGTCTGCGGCCGCTATTACGGAATGGATCGCGACCAGCGCTGGGACCGCGTCGCGCGCGCGTACGGCGCGATGGTGCGCGGCGAGGGCCTCGCGGCCAGCACCGGCGCCGAGGCGGTGCGCGCGAGCTACGGACGGAAAGAAGGCGACGAGTTCATCCAGCCCACCGTGGTGCGCGGGCCCGACGGCGCGCCGCGCGGGCGGATTCGCGACGGCGACAGCGTGGTGTTCTTCAACTTCCGCGCCGACCGCGCGCGCGAGCTGACCGCCTGGCTCGCCTTCGACGACGCGCCCGATGCGGCGCGGCGCGGCCCGCGCCCACAGCTGTCGAGCTACGTCACCCTCACTGAGTACGACGAGACCTTCACCCGGCGCGGGCTGCCCTGCGCGTTCCTTCCCGACCAGCCGGCGGAGATCCTGCCCGAGCTGGTGAGCCGCGCGGGCGCGCGCCAGCTGCGCTGCGCCGAGACCGAGAAGTATGCCCACGTCACCTTCTTCTTCAACGGCGGGCGCGAGACGCCCTTCGAGGGCGAGGAGCGGATTCTGGTGCCCAGCCCGCGCGAGGTGAAGACCTACGATCTCAAGCCGGAGATGTCGGCCGAAGAGGTGACGCAGAAGCTCGAGGCCGCGCTGCCGCGGTTCGGCTTCACGCTGGTGAACTACGCCAACGCGGACATGGTCGGCCACACCGGCGTGCTCCCGGCCGCGCTGAAGGCGGTCGCCAAAGTGGACCAGTGCGTCGGGCGGCTCTGGGCGGTCGCGCGCAAGAGCGGCATCGCGATGGTGGTCACCGCCGACCACGGCAACATCGAGCAGATGATCGACTACGACAGCGGCGAGCCGTTCACGCAGCACACGCTCAACCCGGTGCCAATCTATCTCTGCGATCCGGCGCTGCGCGGCGCGCGCCTCCGGTCCGACGGCATCCTCGCGGACGTGGCGCCGACGCTGCTGCAGATGATGGGCCTTCCCCAGCCCGCCGCGATGGCGGGAAAGTCGCTCGTGCTGCGCTGAGTGTCGCCCGGGGCTCAGTGTCGGCCAGGGCTGGGTGTCGGCTAGGATGGGGGAATGAACCGACTCGTCGTCTTTGCTTTTGCGCTGCAGTCGTTTGCCTGCGCCACGCTGGTGCGAGGCTCAAAGCACGATGTCACCATCTATGGCCCCCAGGACCTTCAGGTGTTCGACGGCGCGCGGCCAGTGGAGCTGGTGAAGGAAGAAGACGAGGGCGGACGCATCAAGTACGCGGCGTCGGTCGATCGCCACGTCAAGTCGCTGACCCTCAAGACCTCGGCGCAGAATTTCGAGTTCCCGCTCTCCGAGCACGTCGCAACCGGCTACCTCATCGTCGATGTCCTCCTCTTCTGGCCGGGCCTTTTCATCGACTGGGGGACGGGGAACTGGAACAGCTTCGAAGACCTGAACGCGGCGGCGGTGACGATGAGCCAGGCGTCCTTTGCGCCGCCCCGGAACCTCGAGGCCGCCGCGCCACCCGCGACGGCGCCCCCGCGCGACGCCGCCTTCAACAAGGGTGTGCTCGCGGTGCTCGACTTCAGGAACTTCGCCAAGGACCTGCAGCCCGAGGACGTGCGCTACTTCGCCGATGTAGTGCGCGGGGCCACGCTGCGCGCGGCGCCGGGGCTCAAGGTAATGACGCGCGAAAACTTATTGGTGCTCCTGCAGGCCACCGGCAGGGACGTGGCGAACTGCGAGGGCGAATGCGAGGTGGACACCGGCCGCCGCATCGGCGCCGACGTGGTGATCAGCGGTGAGATCCTCAAAGTGGGAACGCATTATAAGATGTCGCTCAAGCTGCACGAGACGCGCGAGGGGCGCCTGCTGGCGACGACCGTCGCGTCGGGCAGGACCATCGACGAGCTGGACGACAGCGCGCAGGCGGCCGCCGAGAAGCTGCTCGCGCGATGACGGCCCGGCTGGAGATCCTCGCGCGATGACCGCGCTGGGCGAGGCGCTCGCGCGCGGCATCGCGCTCTTCAACGCGCGCAAGTTCTGGGAAGCGCACGAGGCGTGGGAAGAGGCCTGGCTGACGCTCGAGGGAGACGAGAAGCTCTTCGTGCAAGGCCTCATCCAGGTGGCGGCCGGCTACTACAAGGCGACGGTGCAGGACCAGCCGCGCGGCTGCGTGAAGCTGCTCACCGCCGCGCTCGAGAAGCTGACCCCGCTGCCAAAGAACTTCCTCGGCGTCGAGACGGAGCGCTTCCTTCCCGAGGTCCGCCGCACCCGGCTCGAGGCGCAGATCTGGCTCTCCGCCTCGGGCCCGACGCCCTCGAACCTGCCACGGCTGGAGTTGATCGATCCGGTTCGCTGAGTCCCGAGCCGGGGAGCGGGCGCCCGTGTTAGGTCTTGCCGCCGTTCATCTGACGGGTCATCCCATCGTTGAAGGAGGCGGCATGAGATCGCTCTTGTTGGCGTTGCTGGTGGCGGGTCCGGCCCTGGCGCAGAATCCGTGGGATCTGGCGAAGAAAGCGGTCGGCGGCGCGGCGGTCGGCAAGGTGGAGAAAGAGGTCAACCAGCGGCTGCTCGCCGAGAGCCGCAAGAACCAGTGCTCGTTCAAGTCCGACTCGGACGTGCTGGTGAAGGGCTGCGATGAAAAATCGCGCCGGCTGGCCAATGCGCTGATCGACGCCAAGAAGAAGCTGGCCGCGGCGGGCGTGCAGAACTTCAAGTTCGAGGTCTCGGGTCACACCGACACCTCCGGCAAGGCCGAGCACAACAAGGAGCTCTCGCAGAAGCGGGCGGAGGTGATGAAGCGGGAGCTGGTGAAGAAAGGCGTGGACGAGAAGGACATCGTCACCGTCGGGCGCGGGTCGGAATCGCCGCTGGTCAAGCCCGACGACACGCCGGCCAGGAAGGCGCAGAACCGGCGCTACGAGATCCAGGTCCGGCTCTAGCGACCAGGCTTCGGCCCGGATTGACCGCGGCCCGCGCCATTGAGCCTGGCGCCGGCCGTGCCGGAATCAAGTCGTGCGCAGCGCCCGCTTTTGCAGCCAGGCCGCCGCGGCCCGACCTTCGGTGCTTTGGGGAAATCGCCGGGCCAGGTGTACGAGCGTCCGCGTGCACCGATCCTCGTCTCTGATCGCCTCGGCAAAGAGGTGAGCGACCAGCAGAAAGGCCTGGGGCGCGAACGGACCCTCGGGTGCGATCTCGGTGGCGCGACGGAGCGCGAACAACGCCGAGCGATGGTCGCCGGCGGCGGTGCAGTGGCGGCCGAGCGCGATCCAGCCTGGCGCAGAAAGCCAGATGGCAGGGATCTCCGGCTGCGCCGCGCGCACGAGATTCATGGCGTCGTCGAGCTGTCCGTCGATCACCAGCCGGACGAGCTGCGCCGGTCCGCCGTCGCGCCCCTCTGGCGACAGCTCGAGCTCGACCTCGCCCTGCCGCTCGGCAGGCAATCCGGTTCCCTCGGTCCAACCATTCTCGTCGGCGCCGGGCTCGCGAGCTGCCTTGCTGATCGGCTGTGCAAGAACACCGCGCGGCTCGGTCGCTCCCAGGACGGGATCGAGATACGCCTCTGCAGGGCCGTAGCCGATGTCGTCCCCGCGAACGCGCAACAACAGCCCAGCGGCCCGGAAGGTCGCCATCCCGAGCAGACTGACCAGCATCGTGCAGGGGATGAAGACGAGCAGGTTCAGGCCGAAGAGGCCAAAGACGGCTCGCCCCTCGAGACGCCCCTCAATCTGGGTGACGATTGCAAAGAGTCCGAGCGTCACCCCACAAAAGGCGGCCAGGCGCAGGGAATCCCGGCCCAGCCGCACGAGGTACCCCAATATGGTGATCGGATTGGCTACCTGGAGAAACGGCGCTCGCGCGGCTGCCACCAGGAGCGCCACAGGCACGTAGCAAGCGCTGATAAACCAGAGCACGGCATAGACCCAGGGCTGGTCCCAATGGACTGACATGCTCGCCAGGCTGAAGGCCCCCCAACACCAGATCACGGACAACAGGAGCCGCAGCGCCGGGTCGAGCATATCCGTGAACACGCCCTGAAAATCCGCCGGCAGCGGTACCTCGTCGTGGCCGTTGGCGGTTGAACGGGTGATATCGAAAAAGTAACCGATGACTGCAAACCGGAAAAGCCAACCGGCTCCAAGGAAGGTGCCCACCGTGATCAGGAGCGCGCAGGCAAAGGCCGTCGCCAGGGAGGCGCGTGTCATCGCCCAGGGAAGGGCCGACGGGGCAATGCTGGCGAACGGGGTGAGGAGCGCGCGCCGCAGGCGCAGCGGCGGAGCATGGCCCCGGCAATGCACGCAGACCGGAAGACGAATGTGCTCGCGTGCGCCGAACACCCAGGCCGTGCAATCGGCACAGAGAGCGCGCGCGCATCTCTCGCACTGCCACCCTGCAGGCTGATCAGGATGTTGGAGGCAAGTCGAGGGCATGACTTTATTCGCCCTCCCCGTCGGGCAGCGCCTTGCGGCCCAGCGCGGGATCGCCCTCCGGGAGTTCCTTCAATGGCGGCGCCGCGCCGAGGCTGAGCACGCTCCTCAAGGGAACCCAGGCGAGGAACGCCCGCGACGGCGCGCCATCCCGAAGCGGTCGCCCAGCATGAGGCCCGAGCGCGGTCATGCTGCGATTCTACGCCATCACGCCTCGCGGTCGGAGCGCCGCGCGGGTGGTTCGCGCGAGAGCGACGGCCGTGACGCATCAGCCATGGGCGAGAGCGCGCTTCAGCGCAGCGCCGCCACGGCGCCACCGGCTGCAGCGAGGCAAGCGACGACGGTGAAGCCGATGGCCATCGCGCGATCGACTCCCGCGCTGTCGTGCAGGACCGTGGTGAGAATGGCCCCCATCAGGCCGACGCCGAGCACCATGCCGACGTTGCGCGCCGTCGCCAGCACGCCCGAGGCGATTCCCTGTCGGTTCTTCGGCGCCGCGCCCAGCAGCGCGCTGTTGTTGGGCGCGATGAAGATCCCCGTGCCGAGCCCGCAGACGGCCAGCGCCAGCGCGACCTGGGTCAGCGGCGTGTCGAGGCGCGCGCGAGACAGAAGCCAGAGCCCGCAGGCGAGCAGCCCCATGCCGATCGCGGCGGGCGCGCGCGTGCCGATGCGATCCGAGACGGCGCCCGAGACGGGCGCGGCGAGCATCATGACCAGCGGCTGCACGCTGAGCAGCAGGCCCGCCTGCGAGGGCGACAGACCGCGGCCCTGGATCAAATAGAAGGGCACCAGGAAGAGCACTCCGTAGAGGCAGACGTAGTTGAGCACCGCGCTCGCGGTCGAGCCCGAGAAGGCACGCACGGCAAAGAGGCTGAGGTCGAGCATCGGGCTGCGGCGGTGGCGCTCGACCTGCACGAAGATCGCCAGCAGCGCGAAGGCAAACGTGGCGAGGCCGAGCGTCGCGGGCGACAACCAGCCCCAGGCGTGTCCCTGGTTGAGCGCGAAGAGCAGCGACGAGAGGCCGCTGAAGAAGAGCACGGCGCCGGCGAGATCGAAGGGAGGGTTGCTCGCGTCGGGCTCGTCGCGCGCGATGAAGCGTGAGCAGAGGAAGAGCGCGAGGCCGCCGACCGGCAGGTTGATGAAGAAGACCCAGCGCCAGCTGAGGTGCTCCGCGAGCAGGCCGCCCAGGGACGGGCCGGCGGAGAGGCCGAGGTACGTCATCGTCGCCTGCAGGCCCAGCGCGTGACCGCGCTCACTGGCGGGGAAGGTCTTGGTCAGGATCGCGGGCGAGTTGGCGAACTGCATCGCGGCGCCGATGGCCTGCAGGGCGCGGGCGGCGATCAGCCAGCTGGCCGACGGCGCGAGGCCGCACATCGCCGAACTGGCGATGAAGGCGACCATGCCGACGAGGTAGATGTCCTTGTGGCCGCGCAGATCGCCGAGGCGGCCGAAGCCGAGCAGCAGCCCGCTGACGACCAGCAGGTAGACGGTGATGACCCACTCGATCAGCGCCACGTCGGTGTGCAGCGTCGAGCGGAGCACCGGCAGGATCGCGTTGACCACGCTGCCGTCGAGCGCGGCCATGAAGGCGCCGGTGCCGATGGCGATGAGCACCCAGTACTTGCGATCCATCCGAGCCCCTTGTACCCGTTGCCGTCTCGTTTTGGTCGGCACGCGCGATGCAGTGCGAGCCGGGCGTGTCCATTTCGCTCTGGCTGCCTTTGGAGGAGATCGCGCGATGGCTGTGGCCGCCGCGGTGCGCGGCGTGCGATGCGCTCGGCGAGGCACCGTTCTGCATCGGCTGCGCGGAGACGCTGGTGCCGGCGCCCCCGGGGTGTCCCCTGTGCGGCGCGCCGGCGGACGAAGCGCTGCTGCCTTTGCTGCGACCGCGGCGCTGCGCGCATTGCCGCGAGCGGGCGCCGCCGTTCGTGGCTGCGCGCGCGCCCTACCTGCACGGCGGCGCGCTGGCGGAGGGCATTCACCGCCTCAAGTACGAGGGGCGCGAGGAGCTGGCGAGGCCGCTCGCGCTGCTCTTCGAGGCCTGCGCGCGGCCCTCGGCGGAGGTGGTGGCGCCGCTGCCGTTGCACCCGAGCCGGCTGCGCGAACGCGGGTTCGATCAGGCCTCGCTGCTGGCGCAGGAGGCGGGCCGGCGGTTCGGGCTGCCCGTCGAGCGGCTGCTGGTGCGGCTGCGGCCCACGCGGCAGCAGGTCGGGCTCGATCGGCCGGCGCGAGCGCGCAACGTGCAGCACGCCTTCGCGGCGCGCGGGCGCGTGCTGGGGCGGCGCATCTGCCTCATCGATGACGTGATGACCACCGGCGCCACCGCCGCGGCGGCGACCGAGGCGCTCCTCCGCGCGGGCGCCGCACGAGTGGAGGTGCGAACGCTCGCGCGCGCGCCCTGACGCCGATCTCTTCCGCTTTCATTCTCAGGCCTGCGCGAGCGCGCCTTCGAGCAGGTCGACAACGCCGAGACGAGACGCCCACTGCGCGACGCGCCGGGCGACGTCGTATTCGTCGGGCGGGTCAGGGTCCAACCGGGCGAGACGTCTATGGGGCGAGCCGAGAGGAGCGAGCGCACGATCGTCCGTTGGGCTGGCGGGAGAGGCCTCCTCGCGATACAGCTTGCCGACGTCGCCCGGAATGGCGCGGGGCACTTGCTCGTTTTCCTTCCATGCACAGGTCCGTTCGTAGCGCAGCCCACCTGGTCCTCGCCGCCGCACTGCTGCCGATCGGGGCCTTCGCCCAGTCGCAGTGGGACCCAGCGACCCCTGATCTCCGCTCTCGCATCATCGGCGAGACAAGCCGCGTCCAGGCGCTGCCGGACCTCTACCGGCTCTTCGAGCGCCGCGAAGACCAGGGCGACCTCGCTCCGCTCGAGCAGACCTTCGACGCCGCCGCCAGCGACGGCAAGGCGCGGCCCGACGTACGCGCGCTCGCGATCGAATTAAGGGCGCAGATGGCCGTCGCGCGCGGCCAGCTGCCGCAGGCGCAGGCGCTCATCGACGCGGTGGCGCCGATCCGCGCCTGGTCGGTGATCGGCCCCTTCGAAAACGAAGGCAGGGGCGGCCTGGCCGCGGTCTACGGCCCCGAGAAGGACGGCTTCGATCCCAAAGCGAGCTACGCCGGCAAGGAGCACGACGTCGCCTGGCGCGCGCTGCCCAAGGACCAGGCTCCGTTCGGCTTCATGGACCTGAGCGGCGCCATCTCGCCGCGCACCGACGTCGCCGTCTACGCCGTCACCACGCTGCGGTCGCCGAAAGCGAAGGCGGTGGTGTTCCATCTCGGCGCCAGCGGGGCGGTGCGCTTCTGGCTGAACGGCAAGCTCGTCCACGAGGATCCGGCGCTGCACCCCTCGCGCTTCGATCAGGCGTCGTTCGCGGCCCAGCTCGCGCCGGGCGACAACACCCTCCTGCTCAAGATCGCGCACTCGACCGGCCGGCTCGGCTTCAGCCTGCGCATCGCCGACCAGCGCGACGCGCCGCTGGTCGCGATGGCGCAGGCCGCGCAGCTTCCGAATGGCAAGCTCGCGCTCGCGGCGACCAAGGAAGGGCCGGCCATCAAGCCGGCGGCGAAGAAGCTGCTGGACGCGGTCAGCGAGATCAAGGCACTGGCGGCGAAGGATCCGCAGGACGTGCGCGCGCAGGAGGACCTCGGCATCCTGCTCCACTACCGGCGGCCGAACGACGATGGCGAGCGGCTCCCGCTGCACGCCATGGAACGCGCGGCCGACGCGGCGCCGGGCGACGCGGAGATCGCGCTGCGGCTCGCGCAGCTCGAGGATCGCGACGCCAACAAGCGCCGCGCCACGCTCGACGCGGCGCTGGCCGCGCACCCGAAGAATCCCTTCTTGATGGACGCGCTCGCAGGCTACCGGCTCGAGCGCGGCGAAGCCTGGCAGGCGCTGGAGCTCGCCTCCCAGGCGCGCGAGGCCGATCCGCGCGCGCTCGAGCCCGTGCTTACGCAGGCGCGGGCGCTCGACGCGGTCGGGCTCTCGGCGCGCGCCGCGCTGGTGCGCATCGACGCGGCCCGCGACCACCCGGATCTCGCCCGCGCGCGGAGAGCAGCGGCCGGCGCGCTGCGTCGCATGGGACGCGGCGACGAGGCGGCGCTAGAGCTGAAAGCCGCCCTCGCGGCGCGCTTCGACGACCTCGAGGCGCGCGCAGAGCTCACCTCGGCGTTGCTCGACCGCGGCGACGTGGACGGCGCGCTCAAGCTGCTCGGCGACGCGGTCTCGCTCGACCCCGCCGCGCTGCACCCTAGGCTGCGCGCCGCCGAGGTGCTCTCGCAGAGCGGCCGTGCCACCAAGGCCGACGCCGCCTTCGCGCAGGCCGTGGCTCTCTCGCCCGACGATCCCGAGGTGCACGAGCAGCTCGGCCGCCACCGGCTGCGCAGCGCCGACGACGCGGGCGCGCTGGCTGCGTTCGCGCGCTCGCTCTCGCTGCGCCCGCAGAACCCGACCCTGCGCGAGCTGGTCCGCAGCGTGCGCCCCGAGGAGCAGTACGCCTCGCAGTACCTCTACGACCCGCGCGCGCTGGTGAAGACGGCGCCGCTCGCCGGCGAAGATCTCGAAGTGCTGGCCGACCTCGAGGTCACCAAGGTGTTCGCGAACGGCCTCTCCAGCCGCACCCGCCAGCTGGTCATCCGGCCTCTGAACGCGCGCGGCGTCGATCAGGCCCGCACCCAGAGCGTGCAGTATTCGCCCGACCGCCAGATGGTGAAGGTCGAGCGCGCGCGCATCTTCCGCAAGGACGGCACCGTGCTCGAGAGCCGCAGCGAGGGCGAGCGCAGCCTCTCCGAGCCCTGGTACGGGCTCTATTATGATCTGCGCGCGCGCGTCGTCTCGTTCGCGCAGCTCGAGCCCGGCGATGCGCTCGAGATCGTCACCCGCACCGACGACTCGGGCTCGAACTTCTTCGCCGATTACTTCGGCGATTTCTCCTATCTCCAGTCGACGCAGGAAAAGCGCATCGCGGACTACGTCCTGCTCGGGCCCGCGGGGCGCACCTTCTACTCGACGGCGAGCCCGCTGCCCGGCCTCGTCCATGCCGAAGGCAAGTCGCAGGATGGCGGCACCTGGCAGCGGTGGACCGCGCACGACGTGCCCAAGCTGGTGCCCGAGCCGTCGATGCCCGGCTACAGCGAGATGCTCGCCTACGTCCATGTCTCGACCTACAAGGACTGGGAGAGCGTGGGGAAGTTCTACTGGGGCCTGGTCAAGGACCAGCTGCGCGTGACCGCCGAAATCAAGACCGCCGCTGAGGAGGCGACGCGCGGCATCGCCGCAACGAATGAGCGGGCGCGCATCGGCGCGGTCTACGACTTCGTGGTCTCGCGCACTCGCTATGTCGGACTTGAGTTCGGCATCAACTCATTCAAGCCCTATCCGGTCGAGACCATCCTCAGCCGCCGCTTCGGCGACTGCAAGGACAAGGCGTCGCTGATGCACGCCATGCTGGAGAGCATCGGCATCGATTCGCGCCTCGCGCTCTTGCGCATGACCCGGCTGGGCGGCATCGAGACCGCTCCTGCGTCTCTGGCCGTCTTCAACCACGCCATCCTCTACGTGCCCAAGTACGATCTCTTCCTCGACGGCACCGCCGAGTTCCACGGCTCGGGCGAGCTGCCCGCGGACGATCGCGCCGCGTACGCGCTCATCGTCGAGCCGGGCGGCCAGGGCTCGCGCTTCGTCCGCACGCCCGAGGCGAAGCCGGCCGATAATCTCGACGAGACGCACATCACCGCGTCGCTGCGCGAGGACGGCAGCGCGTCGGTCGATCTCAAGGCGAGCGCGCGCGGCTCGTGGACCTCCGAGCTGCGCCGCACCTTCGAGTCGGCCGACGAGCGCCGCACCCGCGCCGAGGAGCAGCTCTCGCGCTCGGCGTTCCCGGGCGCGAAGGTCACCGCGGTGGACGTCTCCGACCCGCACGACATCGAGAGCCCCTTCACGACGCACTTCACCGCCACCGCCAAGGCGTTCGCGTCGCCGTCCGGCGCGGGGCTGCGCTTCTCGCCATTCGGACAGCGGCAGAGCTTCGTCGAGAGCTACGCGCAGCTTTCGAAACGCGCGCTGCCCGAACGCCTCCCGGTCCCGCAGCGCACGGTCGTCGAGTCCACGGTCGCGCTGCCGGCCGGCTGGAGCGCCACGCTGCCGGAGGGCGTGCACGAGTCTTCGCCGCAGGGCGAGTACTCGATCGCCTGGTCGCGGCTGGACGCCAGGGTGACGGCGCGGCTCGAGCTGACCTTGAACGGCGGGCTGCTCAAGCCTATGGACTACCCCGCGTTCCGCGCCTTTCTCGGGCGGCTCGACGCGGCGCTCTTGCGCAAGGTTACTGCCGCTCCCGGGCTCCAGACGGCGGTCAACGAAAGGCATTGATCGACATGCGATGGCTCTGTGGCGCGCTGGTTCTTCTGGTGGGCTGCACCGCGGGTTTGTCGAAGCAGCGCCAGAATCCGGGCGGACCGGAGGAAGCGGCGAAGCGTCTCGCCGCGGCCGAGCGCAGCGGAGATCCGGCGCGCGCCGGCTGGCTGCGCTACCTGGTCGCCTCCGACCCTCTGGGCGCGGAGAAGCTCGTCTCCGATTCGCGCGAGCCGCTGGCGCTCGACGCGCTGGGCGAGATCCGCGAGGACCGGCTCGACACGCTGGGTGCTGCGCGCGCCTGGGCCGACGCGCTCGCCGCCGCGCCTCGCAGCCCGGCCGCCGAGCTCGCCGCCATCCGCCTGCTGGATGCGCAGGGAGATTCGCGCGCGGTGGACGATCTGGTGATCAAGGCCGCGGAGGGCCTGCGCGCGGGTGCCGGGCCTCGGGCCGCGCGGCTTTTGCGCGAGGCGGCGGCGCGCGTCTTCGCCAGCCGCGGCGACGGCGATCAGGAGCGCGCCCTGTGGGCCGAGGCGGGCGCGCTGCAGCACTGGCGCGTCGGCGGGCCGTACGCGGCGCTGCGTCTCTTCGATCTTTCCCGGCCTCTCGCGCTCGACGGAGCCTCGGTCGCGCGCGCCCAGCCGCGCTTCGAGCGCGAGCTCGACTTCCCCGACGGCGACGTCGGCCTCGAGCTCGAGCCGGCCGACGGCGACGTCTTCTACGCGGCGACCGACGCGGTGCTCGCGCGCGGCGGCGACTACCTGTTCTGGGTCGAGGGCGCAGGAGCGGTCGAGCTGCGCATCGACGGCGAGGTGAAGCTGTCGCGCGTGCCGTACCCGCGCGAGTCGGCGCGCTCGCAGACGGTGGCGGTGCGGCTCGCCGCGGGCGCGCACCGGATCCTCGCGCGCTGGAGCCGGTCGGAGGGCGCGCGCTTCCGGCTGCTGCTGGCACGCGGCGACGGAACGCCCTCGGACGTGAGCACCGCTGCGCCTGCGTTTTTGAGCGGCGAGCGCAGACCCGACGCGCCCTGCGCGCTCGGCGGAGCGTGCGTGGCGAAGCCTGAATGGACCGACGATAGCGACCTGCGCGCGTATGCGCTGCGGCTGCTCGAACAGGACGCTGGCGACCCGCTCGGCGCCTGGCTGCTGGCGCGCACGGCGCTCGGCGACGATCGGCCCGTCGAGCGCGCCGCGGCCGAGCGCGCGGTGTCGGTGTCGGGCGGCGGCGCGCCGGCGCTTGCGCTGCGAGCGCAGCAGCTGCTGCACGATCCGGAGCTCCCCGATCGCATCGGCAAGGCACGCGCACTGGCCGACCTGGCGGAAGTGGTGGCGCGCGACCCGCGGTTCGTGCGCGCCCGGCTGACGGCGGCGGCGCTCGAGCGCGACGCCGAGCGCTTCGACGACGCAGCCGCCGAGCTCGACCAGGCGGAGGCCTCGCTGACCGCGCCGGCCACGGTTTCGGCCGCGCATCCCGCCCCGCCCGCGCGGTTCCTGCTCGCCCGCGCGCGGCTCCTCGAAGCGCGCGGGAACGTCGCCTCCGCGAAGGCGCTCGCCGAGAGCGCGCGCGCCTCCGATCGGTGCGACGCCCTCACCCTCCTTTACGAGCTCGCCCGTCGCGAGGGCGGCGCCGCCGAGCAGGCGCGCCTCGCCGACGGGCTCGTCACCTGCCCCGACGGCCTCTCTACCGCCGGCGCCCTGGCGCGCGACCGCGGAGATCTGGCGCGCGCCGAGGACCTCTTCGCGCGCTACGCCAGGCTGCGGCCCGCTATCCCCGCGCGGCTGCTCGCCCTCGCCGAGGTGCAGGTCTCCCGCCAGCAAGCAGAAGCCGCGCTCGCCTCCCTGCGCCGCGCTGCCGCCCTGAGCCCCCGCAGCTCCGAGCCACTGCGACGGCTGGCCGGGGCGCTGGAGACGCTCGGGCAGCCGGACGGAGCGCGGGCCGCGCGCGAGGCGGCGCTTTTGCTCTCGCCCGGCGATCTGCAGCTGCGCCAGCAGCGCGCGCTCGACCGGCACCAGCCGCTGATGCCCTGGTCCGAGCGCGACGGCCTCGCGCTCGCCCGCGCCGCCTTCAAGGAGAAGGCGCCTCCAGGCGCGGCGGCGGTGCGGCTGCTCGACTACGGCGCGGTCCAGCTCTACCCCGACGGCGGCGGCGTCGAGCGGGTCCACACCGTCGCGCTCGTCCTGGACAAGAAGGGCATCAGCCGCTTCGGCGAGGCGCAGATCCCCTCGGACGCGCAGCTCCTTCACCTGCGCACTCTCAAGCCCGACGGCCGCATCCTCGAGCCTGAGTCGATCCCCGAGAAGGAGAGCATCAGCCTGCCGGGCCTCGAGCCGGGGGACGCGGTGGAGATCGATTATCTGCGCCCGGTGGCGCCGCGCGGGCCGGAGCTGCCCGGATATACCTTGGGCTCGTTCCTTTTCCGCGACGACGAGACGCCGATGCGCGAGTCCACCTATGAGGTGCGCGCGCCGGCCGCGCTGGGCCTGGTCGCCGACCAGCACAACCTGCGCGAGCGCGAGCCGCAGCCAGCGAGCGGCGAGCTGCGCTGGAGCCACTCGGCCCGCGACGTGGCGCCGCTCTTGCCCGAGCCGCACCAGCCCGCTGAGACCGAGTCGATGCCGTGGGTGCAGATCGGCGCGGGCGCGTCCGAGCGAGATCTGGTGCTGTCGATCGCTGACTGGGCGCTGTTGCGCTCGCGGCCCTCCAGCAGCACCGAGGCGCTGGCGCAGGCGAGCGAAGGGCGCTCGCCGCGGGAGACCGCGGAGAAGATCTACGCCGCGGTCGCGCAGGCGGTGCGCGGCCGGTCTCAGGGCACCGACTTCACTTCACCGGCGGGACACGTGCTCGCGCAGGGCCGCGGCAACCGGCTGGTGGTGCTCAAGGCAGCGCTCGCGGCGGCCGGTATTCCGTCGCACGCGGTGCTGGTGCGCACCTGGGGCAACGACCCCGCCGAGCACCGCTTCCCCCGCGGCGACCTCTACGGCTACGCGGTGCTGCGCATCGACCTGCCCGACGGTGCGGCCTGGGTCGATCCCTCCACGCGGCTCGCGCCTTTCGGCCAGCTCCCCGAGTACGTGCGCGGGCAGGACGCCTGGGTTCTGCCCGAGCCGGGCCAGTCGCCGCAGCGGCTCCGCGTGCCGGCTGACCTGCCGGGGCAGCGGGACGGCCGCGCGGTCTCTCTCGAGCTGACACTGGCGAAGGACGGCAGCGCCGCGGGCACCGGCCGCGACGAGCACGACGGCTACGAGGCTGCGGGCCTGAAGGACGCGCTCGAGCGCATGGATCAGGATCAGCGCAAGCAGGCCGTGGAGGCGATGCTGGGCCGCGGCCTGCACGGCGTCACGCTCGACTCGCTCGCCGCCGAGCACGAGAGCGAGGTCGGCGGCACGACGGCGCTGGTCTACTCGCTGCACACGCAGCTCGCGCGGCAGGACGGCGGTTCCCTCTTTGCGCCCGCGTCGGTGCTGCCCGAGCGCCTGGGGCGACGCTGGGCTTCCAAAGCGGAGCGCGCGCTGCCGCTCTTGATCGATGCGGCGGAGAAGCTCTCGACCCGCGCCCGGATCGCGCTGCCGCCGGGGCTGCATCTGCGGTCGCCGCCTGCGCCCGTCGCGCTGGAGAATCCATTCGGGTCATATCGGTGGAGCGCGCGCGAGGAGCCCGCCGGGACGCTCTTGCTGGAGGAATCGCTCTCGCTGCCGCTGCAGCGGGTTCTGCCCCAGCGCTACAAGGACTTCGTCGCTTTCGTCAACGCGGTCGACGACGCGCAGACGCAGGAGCTGCGGCTCGCGCCCTGAGGCGGCGTCGCCGACACCAGCACCGAAGGGACCGGGGAGCCAGTCGAGCGGGCCGGCTCCCCGGAATCGCGAGCTACTTGGTCGCGGGGGGAGTCGTGGCGTCGGCGGCGGGAGCGCCCTTGGCCCAGGTGCCGCCGCCCTTGGTGCACGCCTTCTTGGTCTTCGACACGGTCACGCCGTTCATCTCGCAGTGGTGGGTCTGTGCGCTGCCGCCCTTGGAGCCCTTGCCCTTGGCGAAGGCGGCGGGGGACAGCGCGAGCGCGAAGGCGGCGACGAGCATCAGGTTCTTCATTTGAGACCTCGAGTCAGGAGGAATGAGTTCTGCGCGCTCTCCTAGCCGAATCGTGCACCCGCCGGCAAGAACCGCCGGCTGCTTGCGGCAGAAGAGCAGCTGGGCAGCCGAGCCCGCCGGGTCAGAAGAAGCGGAGCGCGGCTTCGCTGTGGAGGTCGAGGCCGCGCTCGTTGAGCCGCAGCACCCGGCCGTCGAACCCGGCGATGCCGTCTTTGCACAGCCGCTCGATCTGTGGGGCAAAGCGCGCGCGCGCCGGCAGGTCGAGATCGTCCTCCAGCGCCGCGAGGTCAAGGCCGCTCGCGAGCCGCAGCCCGGTGAAGAGGCGTTCGCGCAGATGCTCCTCGGGCGTCACCTCTTCGGACGACGCCTCGCCCAGCCCGCACGCGGCGACGCGCTCCATATAGCGCTCGGGGGAACGGTCATTGGCGTACCGGCGCGCTCCGCGGCCCACGCGCTCGAAGCCGCAGGCGCCGCAGCCGGCGGCCACATATTCGATTCCCCGCCAATAGAGCGAGTTGTGGACCGCCTCGTATCCCGGCCGCGCATAGTTCGAGATCTCGTAGCGCTCATAGCCGCCGGCGACCAGCGCCGCGCGCAAGGCAAAGCCCATCTCCTCGACCGCCTCGTCGCCGGGAAGCTCCAGCTCGCCGCGCTTCACCGCGCGCGCCATCGGCACCTCCTCGGCCAGCCCGACTAAAGTGAGCGCATAGCAACTGATATGCTCCGGGCCCAGGGCGACGGCGGTCGCCGCGTCGCGGGCGGCTTTGGCAACGGTCTGGCCTTCGCCGCCGTGAATCAGATCCAGCGAGACGTTCGCAAAGCCCGCCTTGCGCGCGGTCTCATAGGCGCGCACCGCGTCGCCACCCGAGTGCTTGCGGCCCAGCGCCACCAGCTGCGCGCTCTCGAACGATTGCACGCCGATCGACAATCGATTGACGCCATGGGAACGAAAGGCGGCGAAGCGCTCCTCGTCGGTCGTGCCCGGGTTGGCCTCGAGCGTGATCTCGGCGCCGGAGCAAACCGGCCAGAGTGACCGCACCTCGCGCAGGACGCGCGCGAACAGCGCCGGCTCCCACAGCGAGGGCGTGCCGCCACCGAAGAAGATCGAGACCGCCTCGCGACCTGCGAACTGCGGCGCGCGCGCGCGCAGCTCGGTCAGCACCGCCTCGGTGTAGCGCTCCTGCGGAATCACCGCCTCGGCGCGCGAGGCGAAGTCGCAATAGGGGCACTTCGAGAGGCAATAGGGGTAATGGATATAGACGCCGAGCGGCCTCACTTTTCGTATTTCTTCACCCGGAGCGTCTCCGCGCGCGCGCCCTCGACCCACGCCTGCATCGCGGGCAACGCCCACATCGTCTCGAGATAAGCAGCCGCCGCTCCCGACGCCGGCAGCGCGTAGGTGCGGAAGCGCGACACCACCGGCGCGTACATCGCGTCGGCGATGGAGAAGGCGCCAAAGAGAAACGGTCCGCCCGAGCTGCCGAGGCACTCGCTCCACAACGAGACCACGCGCTCCACCTCGACCTGCGTCTCGGGCCGCAGCTTCGCGATCGGGTGCGACTCGAGGATCTTCATCGAGCAATCGGCGCGCAGGTTGGGGAAGCCCGAGTGCATCTCGGCGCTCGCCGACCGAGCGAGCGCGCGCGCGCGCCGGTCCGCCGGCCACAAGTGGCGGTCGGGGAATTTCTCGGCCAGGTACTCGGCGATGGCGAGCGTGTCCCAGACGGTCAGGCCCTCGTCGATCAGGACCGGCACCTTTCCGGCCTTGCTGAAGCGAGCGATGCTGGCGGCGGTGTCCGGCAGGTCGAGCCCGATCACCGTCTCCTCGAAGGGCAGATTGAAGTGCTTTAGAAGCACCCACGGCCGCAGGGACCACGACGAGTATTTCTTGTTCCCGATGACGAGCTCGAGCATTGGCGCTCCCTTTTTAGAGTTTGGAGGGTAACGGGGGCGGCGCGCGAGAGCCCGGCGAGTTGGAGCGCGCCAGCTCCTGGTTGAGAAAGTCGTACTCGCCGCGCAGGTCCTCGAGCTCGGCGGCGAGCTTGCGGCTGCGCTCGTCGGCCGCGGCCAGCAGCTCGACGCGCGCCCGCATCGCGCCCGCCTCGGACCGGAGGGCAGCCCGCTCGCGACCGAGGCTGTCCACCACGGCCTGCAGCTCGGCGACGCGCGCCTCGGCGCGGCGGGCGGAGTCGCTCGCGATCTGCGCGTCGGCCTGCAGCTTTCGCACGTCGGCGCGTGCGCTCTCGAGCTGCGCCTCGATCTGCTCCTGCGACTCCTGCTGGCTGCCGCGGCCGATGCGCAGCTCGGCGTCCAGCGCCGCCTCGCGGTCGCGCGCCTCGACGCTAGCGCGCGTGAGGGCGGCCATCTGCTCGCTCGCGTCCTTCTGATCCTGCTGCAGCTGCTGCAGGGTAGCGAGGAGCTGCGCCTCGCGCGCCTGCGCCGTAGCCACCAGCTGCGCCTCGCGCTCGTGCATCTCCGCTACCATCCGGCTCTCCCGCGCGCGCGCCGCCGCGCGGTCGCTCTCCAGCTCTCTGTGCAGCCGCGCCAGCTGCTCGCCGAGCGCGTGCTCCTCCCGCCGCGCGAGGTCGAGCGCACCCTTCTGCTCTGCGAGCTGCCGGAGCGCGTCCGCTGCCGCCGCGCGCGCCTCCTCCTCAGCCTTCGCCAGCCGGTCCTGCTCGGCGCGCGATTGCGCCGCTTCTTCCAGCGCTGCCTGAGCGCGTTGTTCGGCGGCGTGCTCTGCCGCCTCGGCGGTGCCGGCCCGCTCGTCGCGCGTCGAGAGGGCCGCCCGCAGCGCCGACGACGACGCCCGCGCGCCGTCGATCTCGCCGCCCAGCGCCTCCAGCTTCTGCTGGAGCTCGTCCCGCTCGCCGCGCAGCTCGGCCAGCTCGGCCGAGAGCCGCGCCACCCGCACCCGCGCGTCGTTCAGCTCTCCGGCCGAGGGGACCGGCCTGGGCACGGTTGCTTCCTCGATCTTCTTCGACGCCGCCGCCAGGTTGCTTTCCGCCTGCCAAAGCGCCCGTTGCGTCCGCTCGCGCAGCTGCGCAAGCTGCAGATCGCGCGCGCGCAGCTGGACCGCGAGCGCCTCGACACGCGCCCGCTCGGCCTCCGCGCGCAGCGCCTGGCGCCGAAGCCGGTCGATCTCGGCGTCCTTCTCGATCAGCGCTGCCTCGAGCGACGCGGCGATGGGGCCATCGGTCATGCGGGCAGGACGTTAGCACGCGTGATATTGTGCGCGCCCTTTATGCTCGCCCCCGACCGCGCCACCGCGCTGTGCTCGAAGGGGGAGGCCGGGGACGAGTTCACCGCCGCTACTTCCTGCACGGCCTCGCCGTCGAGTCGGCCGAGGCGCTCGCCGAGTACTGGCACCGCCGCGTTCGCGCCCGGCTGGGATTGCCCGCGGGGCAGGGAAAGCGCTATAGCGCGGGATATCCCGCTTGGCCCGAACTCTCCGACCAGGAAGGGCGTCTTCAGGATCTCGACGCCAACCGCACCGGGGTGCAACTGACGGAGATGCACCAGATGGTCCCGGAGCAGCGCACCAGTGCCGTCGCTGGTGCCCCACCCCGAGGCGTCGTATTACGCGGTCCGCACCGTCGTCAGCATGGGCTGGAAACGCTGCCCTTCGTGCCCTTGAAAGGAATTGCGATTCCCATGATCACCCCGACCGACATCCTCCACGGCAAAATCCTGATCGTCGACGATCAGGAAGAGAATATCCTTCTGCTCGAGCAGCTGCTGCGCAGTGCCGGCTATGTCTCCTTCACCTCTACGATGGACTCGGGCAAGGTCTGTGAGCTTCATCTCCTGAACCGCTACGACTTGATCCTGCTCGATCTTCAGATGCCCGGCATGGACGGATTCCAGGTGATGGAAAACCTGAAGGAGATTGAAACGAGCGGTTATCTCCCGGTCCTCGTCATCACCGCCCAGCCAACTCACAAGCTGCGCGCGTTGAAAGCCGGGGCGAAGGATTTCGTCAGCAAGCCGTTCGAGCTCGCAGAGGTCTTGAGCCGGGTGCACAACATGCTCGAAGTCCGCCTGCTGCATCTGGAAACCAAGCGACTCTACGATCGGGTCGTCGCGGAGCAGAAGGTATCGGAGCGGCTGTTGCTCAACGTGGTGCCGCAATCCATTGCTGAACGATTAAAAGGGCACCCCGAAGCCGCGACCGCCAGCTTCACGGAGCTGATCACGGAGAGCTACGCCGAGGTGACGGTGTTGTTTACAGACATCGTGGAGTTCACCAAGTTCTCCGAGGGCGCGAGCGCCGAAGTTCTAATGGGCGTGCTCAATGATATCTCCGCCCGCTTTGACGGCATGGCCGGCAACCCCGGCCGCGAGAGGGACAAGGCGATCGGTGATGCGTACCTCGCTGCCGTAGGACTGCCCGACCCGGTGGCGGATCACACCATCCGTGCGGCGCACCTGGCGTTGGACATGATGGAGGCGGTGGACCGCTTCAATCAGCATAGCCGCTACCAGCTGAAGGTCCGCATCGGCCTCGACACCGGCGCAGCGGTGTCCGGCGTCGTCGGCGAGCGCAAAACTTCTCCATGAGGGATGAGATCGGCTCGACTCATGGAGGGGAGCCTTTCCGGACAGCGCGCTCTGCGCCGATCAGGCCATAGCTCTTGAGTCTGCGGTACAGCGTCGCCGAGCCAATCTGGAGCTGCTTGGCGGTGTGCGTCTGGTTTCCACCGTTCAGCTCCAGCGCCGCGAGGATGTATTCCTTCTCGACCTCATCGAGCGGCCGCACCGTCCCCAGTGTGGCCACGGGTCTGGGAAACGCCTGGCGGACCTCCTCGGCCAGATCCTCGAGCTCTACCCGACTTCCCTGCGCGAGCGCGACGGCGCGCTCCATGGCATTCTGGAGCTCGCGCACGTTACCGGGCCATGTGTAGCGCAGGAGCAGATCGGCGGCTGCCGGGGCAAGGCCCGAGATCGGGCGCTTCATCCGCAACGCCGCCTCCGCGAGCAGCACCCGCGCGAGCGGCAGGACGTCGTCTCTGCGCTCGCGGAGCGGTGGCACCCGCAGCTCGACGACCTTGAGCCGGTAGTAGAGGTCCTGCCGGAAGGCGCCGCTCGCGACTCCCTCGGCCAGGTCGCGGTTGGTGGCGGTCACGATGCGCACGTCGACCCGCCGGCTCTTGTTCTCTCCGACGCGCCGGATCTCCCTTTCTTGAAGGACGCGCAAAAGCTTGACCTGCATTGCGGCCGAGACCTCGCCGACCTCGTCGAGCAGCAGCGTCCCGCTGTTGGCCGCCTCGAACAGGCCCGGCCGGTCCTGGGTCGCGCCGGTGAACGCGCCCCTCGCGTGTCCGAAAAGCTCGCTCTCGAGCAGCGTCTCGGTGATGGCGCCGCAGTTGACCGCGATGAACGGCCCCGCCGCGCGCGCCGACTCCTCGTGGACGAGCCGCGCGATCCGCTCCTTGCCCGATCCGCTCTCGCCGGTGATGAGGACGGTGGAATCGACCTTGGCCACGCGGCGCGCCAGGTCTACGAGCTGCCGCATGCTCGGGCTCTTGGCGACGATTCCCAGCGGCTCCTCGAGATCGGGCGCCACGCGGACCAGCGCCAGGCGGCGCTCGCGAAGCTTCCGCTCGGCCGCCTTCAACGTCTCCGTCACCCGGTGGAGCGAGACATCGAGGCACTCCTTGAGACGGACCGGCGCGTAGAAACGCAGCTCCTCGGCGCGCTCGTCACCCCACTCCTCGCGCGTGCGCCCGAAGAGGTGGCAAGCCGCATCTCCCTTGCCCATGCAGCGGTCCTCGAGGACGTAGACCTCCTTGCCGGCGCTCCGGCTGAGGTAGCCGCTGGTGAGGCCGCTGATGGTCCAGCACACGGGCACATCGGAGCGGCCAAAGTGCAGAAGGTGCTGCTCCGCCTCGTAGGAGGCGCCGAGCAGCAAGCCCTCCCGCGAGAGGGCTCCCTCGCTTCCCGGCTCGACGCTGAAGAGGCCTTCGAGGATGTGAATACGGGTGCCCGCGCGGGCCCAGTCTTCAGGGGTGTCCCATTTGAACTCGGCCTGCATGGCCTCCGCCATGCGCCAGCCGTGGGCGAAGCCGAACTGGGTGAGCACGGTGCGGGCGGCAGTGAGGCCGAAGTTCTCGACGAGGTACTTCCTCAAGAGCCCCATCGCCACCGCGTCGAGAAGCAGCGCGCGCTGGCCCGCGAAGCGGATCACGCCCCCCTCCGGGTCCAGCTCAAGGAGCTCCTTGTGATCCAGCCCGTCGGCGCGCATCGGCCTTCTCTACCTCGAATTGAAAGACACGGTACTTCATTCTGATGGCATTCGCCACCGTACAGGCGGTAGCTTGAACTAAAACCATCGAGAATCACTGCGTTTTTGCTGTTGGCCCGGGAAGTGCTGTGTAGCAGCCCAGGACCGCCAACAGCGGGTCACAACGAAGCTCTCAGGTTTGCACTGAAAGAGGAGGAGAAAATGACCAGATTCTCATTCAACCCGACGATGTTGTGTGTGGCTGCTTTGCTGGGCGCCTGCGGAGGCGGAGGCGGAGCCGCAGACAAGACCAACAGCGCAAGCTCATCCCTTTTGGGCCTCGGCCCGGCGCCGGTGCAGCTGGGAACGGCCGGCTCTTTCGCGATCCTGAGCCAGAGCGGGATCACCGACGTTTATGCGTCCGCCGTCACGGGGAATGTCGGAACGAGCCCGATCACCGGCGCGGCTCTGCTGCTCTCGTGTGGCGAAGTGACGGGCCGGGTCTTCACCGTCGATGCGGCTGGTCCGCTTCCCTGCGCGGTGACTGACGCCACGGGGCTGACCGCGGCCGTGGGCGACATGGGGTTCGCGTACGACGACGCCGCCGGACGCGTATCGCCCAACTTCACCGAGCTGGGCGCCGGTGAGATCGGCGGACTAACCCTCCGTCCTGGCCTCTACAAGTGGGGCACCAGCCTGTTGATCACCACGGACGTCACGCTCTCGGGCGGCCCGAACGACGTCTGGATCTTCCAGGTGGCCGGAACGCTGGACCAGGCCAACGCCGCGCGGATCACCCTGGCCGGCGGAGCACTCGCCAAGAACATCTTCTGGCAGGTCGCTGGCGCCGTGACCATCGGAACGACCGCCCACTTCGAGGGCGTCGTCCTGGCCAAGACGATGATCGCCGTCAACACTGGAGCCTCGGTGAACGGCAGGCTGCTCGCGCAGACCGCGGTCACTCTTCAGATGAACGCGATCACCGAGCCCGCCAAGTAAGCACGGCATCTGATCAAGTTCGGTTGTTGTCAGAGTAAGAGTGCAGATGGTTACAGATTCCGGTCTGTAACCATTTGTGCTTCGGGGGTCGCGCAGCGCGGCAACGTCGCTCGCGGGTCAGGCGGTGTCGGCCCAGCCCGCGAGGATGCGCCGGGCCACCTCGGCCGGCTGGTCCAGATGGAGGTGGTGGCCCGCGTCCGCAATGGTCTCGATTTGAGCGCGAGGCACTTTCGACAAGCGCGCCCGCAGCTCGGGCTCGTCGGCGGTCAGGCCCTTGCCGGCGCGGAGCAGCAGCACGGGGGCTCTCACCTCCGGCAGGAGCGCCTGCAGCGCGTCCTCGGTGAACGGAAGCGGCGAGTGGGCGCGCAGCCAAGGGTCCCACTTCCAGGCGAGCCCGTCGCCGTCGCGCGAGACGCCGTGCGCCGCGAGCAGGGCGGCTGCCGCCGGGGCGAGCGAGGCGTTGAACCGGAGCAGCCGGGCGGCTGCGTCCTCGACCGAGGCGACACGGCGCCGCCCGCGCGGCTTGCGCAGATCGTCCAGCCAGGCAGAGACGCGCGCCGGAACCTCCGTGGGCTGAATGGTGAGCGGCGCCCCGTCGAGCATGGTGACGTGGCGGATACGGGAAGGCCGGGCCGCGGCGTAGAGCAGCGCCACCGCCGCGCCCATCGAGTGTCCGATGATGCGCGTTGCACCGGTCTGCTCGACCACCGCGTCCACGTCGGCGAGGTATTCGACCAGGTGATAGAAGCCCGCCTCCGGCACCCACTGCGAGTCGCCGTGGCCGCGGAAATCGAGCGCCACCGTGCGTCCCGGCAACAGCGGCGCGAGCAGATCGAACGAGTGCGCGTGGTCGAGCCACCCGTGGAGCAACAGCGTTGTCTCGCCGGTGCCGCGCTCGAGGGCGTTCAACTGCAGGCCGCGGACGTTCAAACGCATAGTGCCGGGCACTGTAGCCTTTGACAGTCCGCCTATGTTACGGCGCGAGCATGGCAAATCCGCTCGTCGGCATCATCATGGGCAGCAAGACCGATCTCGAGACGCTCAAGGGCGCGATGGAGGTGCTGGAGGAATTTGGCATCGAGCACGAGGTCCGGATCCTCTCGGCGCACCGCACGCCCGAGATGGTGCTGGAGTGGGCCGCCACAGCGGAGGCGCGCGGGCTCGAGGTGTTGATCGCGGGCGCGGGCGGCGCTGCGCACCTGCCGGGAGTGGTGGCGGCGAAGACCATTTTGCCGGTGCTCGGCGTGCCGGTCGCCTCGACCACGCTGGGCGGCGCCGACGCGCTGCTCTCGATCGTGCAGATGCCGAAGGGCATCCCGGTGGGCACGCTCGCCATCGGCAAGTCGGGCGCGGCCAACGCGGCGCTGCTCGCCATCGCCATCATGGGCGGCAAGCGGCCCGAGCTGCGCGAGAAGCTGAAGGCGTGGCGCAAACGCCGCGCCGACGAGGTGCTGGAGAGCGACGCCTCGGTACGCCGCGCTTGAGCGATGCACTGCTCGAGCTGAGATCGGTCACCAAGCGGTACGGCGCGCGGGTGGCGCTGGAGGCGGTCTCGCTGGAGCTGCGTCCCGGCGAGGTGTTCGGCCTCCTGGGCCCGAACGGAGCGGGCAAGACCACGCTCCTGCGCATCGCGGTCGATCTGCTGCGGCCCGACAGCGGCGAGCTGCGGCTGTTCGGGAAGCGGCCCGGACCCGACGCGCTCGGCCGGATCGGCTACCTGCCCGAGGAGCGCGGCCTGCCCACGCGCGCGCGGGCGCTGGAGATGCTCACCTATATCGGCGAGCTCAAGGGGGCGCGGCGCGCGGCCGCCCGTGAGCAGGCGCGCGGGCTGCTGCGCCGCGTGCAACTCGACGCGCGGGACGGCTCGCGCATCGGCGAGCTGTCGAAGGGCAACCAGCAGAAGGTCCAGATCGCGGCGGCGCTGATGGGCGAGCCGCTCTTATTGCTGGTGGACGAGCCGTTCAGCGGACTGGACCCGGTCAACCGCGCGCTCGCCATCGAGCTGTTTCAGGAGAGCGCCCATCAAGGCTGCGCTCTGCTCATCTCCACGCACCAGCTCGAGCACGTGGAGCAGCTCTGCCAGCGCATTCTCTTATTGCACCGCGGCCGGGCGCTCTTGACCGGCGAGGTCGCGGAGGTGCGTGCCCGCCACGCCGACGGGAGCGTCCTGGTGCGCGGGCGCGGCGACTTCTCGGCGCTGCGCTCGGTGCTGCGCGCGGACGGCCCGCGCCTCTTCCTGCGCGACGGGTTCGAGGCCTTCCTGCGCGAGGCGCTCGAGCGCGGCCTGACGCTGACCAGCTTCGAGCCGGCGGTCCCCACGCTGGAGGAGATCTTCGTGCGCGCGGTCTCGCAGGCTCCGGCTGAGGACGCGCCGGTGGCGGAGCTGGCATGAACGCGCGCAAGATCGCGGCCGTCGCGCGCCACGAATTCATCGGCACCGTCACGCGCGTCGGCTACATCGTCACCCTCGTCGGCATGCCGCTCTTCATCGGAGCGGTGGGCGCGATCTCGGGCGCGGCCACCTCTTCGACGGTGCTGGAGCTGCTCTCGAAACCGCACCGCATCGGCGTGGTGGACGAGACCGGCCTCTACGCGGGCGCCCCGCTGCGCGTGGAGCCCGAGTCATCGCTCGCGAGCCTCGCGCGCACGAGCTTCGCGCACCCGAAGAAAGAGGATATCGAAGGGATCTCGGTCGACCTGGTCCGCTATGCCTCGCTGTCCCAGGCGAAACAGGCGCTGCTGCGCGAGGAGGTGGAAGGCCTGCTGCGCATCCCCGCCGATTACGTCGGGCGCGGCCGGATCGAGGAGTATCGCCGCGCGCGCAAGGGCCTCTCGATCGCCCCGGCGCTCGACAGCCCCGCACGGCTGCTGCGCTCGTGGCTGGTGGCGGGATTGCTCGCGGGGCGGATCGACGCGACCGTCGCGCAGCGGGCGTCGCGCCCGGGCCGCGCCGACGAATACGTGGTCGAGCCCGACGGCAGCGCCACCGAGCAGGATCTGGTGCGCGAGCTGCGGCCCTTGCTGGTGCCGATAGGCTTCTCGCTCTTTTTAATGCTCTCGATCTTTACCAGCGCGTCTTATCTGGCGACCGGCCTCGCCGAGGAGAAGCAGAACCGCGCGCTGGAGATGCTGCTCACCTCGCTCACGCCGGAGGAGCTGTTCTGGGGGAAGCTCTTCGGCCTCTGGCTCGCCGCTCTATTGCAATTCATGCTCTATCTGCTGATGGTCGCCTTGCCGGCGGGGCTGATCTTCGCCGCGCTCGGATTGAAGCTCTCGCAGGCCTTCATCGGGCTGGTCTATTTCATCCTCGGGTTCTTCTTTTTCGGCGCGGTGCTGCTGGCGGTGGGCTCGATCGGAAACACCCAGAAGTATACGCAGCAGCTCTCGGGTCTCTTTACCTTCACCGCCATCATTCCCTTCATGATGCTGCCCGCATTGCTCAATGCGCCCTCGGGAAAGCTGGCGCGCGTGCTGACCTATATTCCCTTTACCGCGCCGATCACCGGAATGCTGCGCTCGGCCTCGGGCGCCTTGCCGTGGTGGGAGCTTTCCCTCTCGCTGCTCTCGCTTTGCCTGGGCACGGTGGTGGTCATCCGCGCCTGCTCGAGGATCTTCCGCGTCGCGCTGCTCGCGACCGGCGGCGTGGGGCTGCGGCAGGTGATTGCCTGGCTCCGCGAATGAGAATCAGCGGACCTTGACCCCCATCGCCAGGCCTTCGGCGGTGGGGATCATCGTCGCGCGGAAGCGGCCGCCAACGGCGAGCTCTCGATTGAAGCGCTTGATGGCCTCGATGCCGGGCTCGCCGCCCTCTTTGGCCACCCCGCCCCAGCCGAAGGCGTTGTCGCCCAGCAAAAGCCCGCCCACGCGCAGGTGCTCGCCCGCCCAATCGAGATAAGCGGGATAACCAGTCTTATCAGCGTCGATGAAGCAGAGATCGAACGGGCCCTCGCTCTCGATTTCGTGGAGCCGCGCAGACGCCGCGCCCAGGTAGATGCGCGCCTGCGCGGCGACGCCCGCCTTCTCGAAGCTCTCCTGCGCCACGCGCGCGTGGTGCGGCTCGAACTCGAAGGTATGCAGAAAGCCCTGCGGGCCCAGGCCGCGCAGGATGCAGACGCCGCTGTAGCCGCCGAGCGTGCCGATCTCGACCGCCTTGCGTGCGCCCGCCGCACGCGTGAGCACCTCGAGGTGCAGGCCGTCGAACTTACCGACCGCGATGGCGGGAAGGCCTTCGCGGACGCTGCGCTCGCGGATCTCTTGCAGCACCGCATCCTCGGGCGCGAAGACGCGCTCGGCCCAGCGCGCGAGGGCGGGGTCGGCCTGGCCGAAGCCTTTCTCTTCCGGAGAGGTGGGCATAGGCCGCGGACCTTACTCCGGGCCGGCGCGGAAGGTCTCGAGCACCATGCCGACCAGGTCGCCGCGGTAGACGGCGGCATAAGCGATGGCGCCGAGAGCGCCGACGGTCAGCGCGATGTGCAGCGCCCGGGCGAGTCCGCGCGGGGCCGCGGCGCGCAGGCGCAGGCCGGAGAGACCGGTCAATACAGCTCCCGCGGCGCACAGCTCCAGAATTGCGGCCCGCGGCGCGGCATCGACGCGCGAGGAGAGCAGCGCCAGCACCGCCAGCACCGGCCAGAGAATGCGCAGCTCGGTGGGGAGCGGGAGGAGGGCGCCGCGCCGGGCCCCAATGAGCAGCCAGAGCGCGACCGCGCCGGCGAAGGCCGCGCCGCCCCAGGCCCAGCGCTGCCGGGCGCGCAGAACCAGCGCCTGCGACGCGGAGATGCGGCCCAGCTCGCGCACCGCCGGATCGGTCGCGGTCGCGGCTCGCGCGTACCCGTCGAGCGCGGCGTCATAGCGACCCTCCTGCGCCCAGGCGTCGCCCAGGCCGAGCCAGCTTCGCTGCACCCAGACCGATAAAGGGTAATCGCGCGCGAGGCGGGCGAACCATTGGCGCGCGCCCTCGCGGTCGCCCGAGGCGAGGCGGGCGCTGCCGAGCCAGTACTCGGCGCGGTCGCGCTCGGCGAACTCGCCCTGGTCGATGAGCTTGCCGACCTGCGCGAAGGTCTCGGCGGGAGGGCGCTCGGGATAGGTCCGCAGCAGGTCGAGGAACTGCCGCCGGAGATCCGGGGAAGCGCCTGGGAGTGACGCGGACGCTGCAGGAAGCGACGCGGGCGCGGCCGGCGGCACCGCGGAAGCCAAGGCGAGCAGGAGCGCGGCCAGCGCGCTCAATCGATCGGGCCGCGGCGCGCGGACTTCTTGCGCGAGGTGAGCTTCTTCGAATCGAGCCGTCGCGCCTTGGCCGCGCGCGATGGCTTGGTCTTGCGACGCGGCGGCGGACGATAGGCGCGCTTCTTCAGCTTCTCGCGCAGCCGCCCGAGCGCCATGCGCCGATTCTGCGTCTGCGAGCGCTCGTCCTTCCCCTCCGCCCTGACCCCGGAAGGGAGGTGCACCAGCCGGATGGCCGTCTCGGTCTTGTTGCGGTGCTGCCCGCCCGGACCGCTCGCCCGGTGCGCCTGCACCTCGCACTGCCCGAGCAGGGCAGCGTCGTCAAGCAGGTGCCAGTCGGGCGGTGCCACGTCCGAACCTTACGCCAACTGATCCTTGGCCGCCGCCTCGATCTGCCGCGCGAGCCGCAGGTCGCGGTCGGTGACCCCGCCTGAGTCGTGGCTTGACAAGGTCAGCGTCACCTTGTGGAACTGGATCAGGATGTCCGGGTGATGGTCGGCCCGCATCGCCAGCTCGCCGACGGTGCCGGCAAACGCCATCGCTGCCTTGAACCCCTTCAGGTCGTACATCTTCAAGATGGCCTTGCCCTGCTGCTTCCAGCCGGGCAGCTCGGCGAGCGCCCCCTTGATCTCCGCGTCGCTCGACAGCCCCTGGTCCGCCATTGGTCCTCCCTTTCGTGAACCCACAAACTACTCAACTTCCGTGCGCTCCGCACCCGTCGCGGCGAGCAAAAGTCCTTTATAATAAGCCTCGACCCGAGGTGCAGAGTGCCCTTGAAGCCCGTCTTCGATCCGAGCCTGTTCCAGTCCCGCCGCCGGGAGGTCCTGCAGCGGATGCGCGAGCTCTCGCCGGCCGGTGCCGTCGCGGTCTTCCCGGCGATGCCCGTCGCCATCCGCAACAGCGACGTCGAGCATGCCTACCGCGCCGACTCTGACGTCTTCTTCCTCACCGGCTTCGAGGAGCCCGAGGCGGTCGCGGTGCTGAACACGCAGGGCGAGAAGCCGTTCACTCTGTTCGTGCGACCGCGCGACAAGGACAAGGAGATCTGGCACGGCCGCCGCGCCGGCGTGGAAGGCGTGATCGCGGCGTTCGGCGCCGACCAGGCGTTCGACATCGCCGCGCTCGACACCGAGCTGCCCAAGCTGCTCGGGACCGCGAAGACGCTCTTCTACCGGCTGGGCTCGGCCGACCCGCACTTCGACGCGCGCATCGCGAAGACGCTCGGCCAGCTGCGCCACCGCTCGCGCTCGGGCATGGACGCTCCCCAGCGCATCGAGGACCCGGGACAGATCGTCCACGAGATGCGTCTGCACAAATCGCCAGTGGAGCTCGAGGCGCTGCGGCGCGCGGTAGAGTTGACGCGGAAGGGCCACCTCGCTGCGATGCGCGCCGGCCGGCCCGGCTCGCACGAGTACCAGCTGCACAGCCTGCTCGAGCGCGAGTTCCGCCACGGCGGCGGGCGCGGCTGGGGCTACTACCCGATCGTGGCCGCGGGCGAGAACGCGACCGTGCTGCACTACAACGAGAACAACGTCGAGGTGCGCGACGGCGACCTGGTGCTGATCGACGCGGGCGCCGAGTACCACCTCTACACGGCGGACGTGACCCGCACCTGGCCGGCGTCGGGCAAGTTCACGCCCGCCCAACGCGCCTGCTACGAGCTGGTGCTGGGCGCAGCCGATCAGGCCATCGCGCGCACGCGGCCGGGCGAGACGATGGAGGCGCTGCACGAAGGCGCCCTGCGCTTCCTCACCGAGGGCATGATCCGCCTCGGCCTGCTCGCGGGCGAGGTCGATCAGTTAATCAAGGACGGCGCCTATCGCCGCTATTACATGCACCGCACCAGCCACTGGCTCGGCCTCGACGTGCACGACGTCGGCAGCTACCGCACCGAGGACGGCAAGCCGCGGCCACTCGCGGCCGGCATGGTGTTCACCGTCGAGCCCGGTCTCTACGTGGCGAAGGACGACGAGAAGGCGCCGCCGGAATTGCGCGGCATCGGCATCCGCATCGAGGACGACATCGTCGTCACCGAGCGCGGCTTCGAGAACCTGACCGAAAGCATCCCGCGGACCGTCGCGGACGTCGAAGCGGCTTGCGCGCGCGACTGATCTTCAGCGCTCTCTCTCTAGCGGCGGGGCTGTCTCCGCGGGCGATCCGGGTATCCCGCGCGCCCTCCGGTGCGCGGCCGCGCTCGGGATGGAGCCGCTGCAATCAAATCGCGCGCGTGGCGGCCGCGCAAGGTCGGGCTTGCAGGACACCCGGCCTCGCCCGCTCGACGGCGCCGGTGAGAGACCCCGCGGCGTCTCGAGCTCCGTTCGCGTGGCGCCGCACCCACGCCTTGGCTCAAGCAGGTCTGTATCCGCCAAGGCTCTCCCGATCGCCTGGTAGACCGCGATCGAGGAAGAGCTCGGTCGCGAATGCGCTGATCTTCTGCTCGGCCTCTTCGGTCGAACTCCGCACCTTATCGTCGGGATGGACCTGACGCAGGCGCCCGGCGGCGTTCCCCGCGGTATCGAGATCGATCGAGAGCTGCGCGGTCCAGCCGCGAAGAGTCAGGCAGGACGCCGCGGTCGCTGCTTCGCGGAGATCGCCTGGATGATGAGCTCCCCGCGAGTCTTTCTGGTAAACGCCGGCGCGACCTGCGCGAGCAGCGCGCGCACTGACTCACCCAGCGCGGATAGAGCGCAATCGACAGCGCGATGCCAACGGCCGCGGCCCGGCGCTGAATGCGGCCACGAGCGCGTTGTAGTTGTCGTAGACGAGAACATGCGCGTCAGGGAGCCGCTTGCGGAGCGTGGCGATTGCGGCACGCGCCTGCTTCGCGATGTCCGGGTGGTACTTCCGGAGGAACGCGGCGAGCTGCTTCTCGGCGGTCATCGCGACAAGATACCATCCGAGACGATGGCGAAATCCAAAGACGCGGATGCCCATCCATTCGCGACAGCGGGCCTCGCGCGCGTTTCAAGCTCTCTCCGACACGGCTGCGACGCCCGCTGGACCTTTCGGGACGGTCGGCGAGCGGCGAGGGATTGACACGCATGCGGGTACTTTCAAGCCGGCGCGAGAACCTCGCGCGACAGCACGGCGAGGGTGCGGCGCCACGCGAACGGAGATCCAGACCCCGCGGGGTCTCTCTCAGGCGCCGCTGAACGGGCGAGGCCGGGTGTCCTGCAAGCCCGACATTGCGCGTCCGCCTCGCGCGCAATTTGATTGCCGTGTCGCCATCCCGATCGCGGCCGCGCACCGGAGGGCGCGCGGGATACCCGGATCGCCCGCGGAGACAACGCCTCCTCTCGAGCCCCGCGCGCGTTGAGCTACCTCGCGGCCGTCGCCTTCTTGTCGGGCTTGTCGCCCTTTACCTTCTGCGTCTTCTTGCCCTCGGGCTCGTAGGGCTCGATCAGCTCGCCGTACTTGACCAGGTTGCCGGTGGCGATGAACTCCTGGATGGAGATCAGCACCTCGGTGTCGGCGCCGGTGAAGCCGATGCCGAGCAGGCGGTGCTCGGGATCGTCGGCGCGGTAGGTCTCGAGGCCCTGCTTCATCAGCGGGCCGATCTCCTGCACGTACTGCTCGACGCTGTGGACGCGGATGCGCTTCACGTGTTGACCTCGGCGGATGCGGCGAATTTCTAGCACAGGCCCGAAGCAGGTGGCGAAGCCGCTGCTGGCGTGGTTTGCACTCGAGCGGCGCGCGCTGCCGTGGCGCAAGGAGCCGCGCGATCCCTACCGGGTCTGGATCTCGGAGGTGATGCTGCAGCAGACCCGCGTGGAGGTGGTCATTCCGTACTTCGAGCGCTTCACCAGGCGCTTCCCCACGCTCGCAAAGCTGGCCGCGGCGCCGCTCGACGACGTGCTCGCGCTCTGGAGCGGCCTTGGCTACTACACCCGCGCGCGCAACCTGCACCGCGCGGCGCAGGCGGCGCGCACCGGGCTCCCGCGCACGCGCGACGCGCTGCTGGAGCTGCCTGGCTTCGGGCCGTACACCGCGGCGGCGGTGGCCTCGCTCGCGTTCGGCGAGGACGTGCCGCTCGTGGACGGGAACGTGGCGCGGGTGCTGGCGCGACTGTTCCGGCTCGACGGCGACGCGCGCGCGCAGGCGTGGAGTAAAGCACGCGAGCTGTTGCCGCGCGGACACGCCGGGGCGTTCAACGAGGCGCTGATGGAGCTGGGCGCGCTGGTCTGCGTCCCGCGCAACCCGCGCTGCGGCGCGTGCCCGCTAGCGAGGATCTGCGAGGGCAAGGACGAGCCGGACCGCTTCCCCGCGAAGAAGGAGCGCAAGTCGCGCCCGCTGCTCGAGTGGCGCGCAGTCGCGCTCCGGCGCCGCAGCGACGGAGCGGTGCTGCTGACGCGCCGGCCCGATGGCTCGCTCTTCGCCGGCCTCTGGGACCTGCCCGCGCCCGAGAGCGTCAAGCGGCTCTGGTCTGCGCTCGAGCGGCGCGGTGAGGTCCGCCAGACGCTCACCCACCGCGAGGTGCGGGTGGAGATCTTCACCGCCAGCGCGAGTGGCCGCGCGCCCGCCGGGATGCGCTGGATCGCGCCCTCGGGACTGCACCAGGTGGGCCTCTCATCGCTGGCGTTGAAGTCGCTGCGGCAAGCGGGCGTGGCCGACACCATTCCGAAACAGTCGCTCGGTTGACTCGGACGCCCGCCTCGCAGATGGTCCGCTCCCCGAATGCTCGCCCTCCTCCTGATCCTGGCTCAAGTCGCGCAACCGCCAGGGGCGCGGAAGCCTCCCGAGCCGCCGCCGATGCAGCCGGTGGCGCCGACCCCGATTCCGTCCGCGTCCGCGTTGCGCGAGCCGCTGCCGCCACCTCCCGCCGCGCCCGCGCCCGAAGGTCCGGTGCTTCCGCTCTCGGCTGCGCTGGCGACCGCGCGAAAGCAGACGCCCGATCTCGCCATCGCCACCGAGCGCGTGCAGCAGGCGCGCAACAACGTGGACCGCGCCTGGGCAGCTTTGAAGCCCACGCTCACCGGCCTCGCCTCGGCGACGTACAACAGCCTGCCGTCGTTCTCGTTCGACCCGAAGACGCCGGGCCAGCGGCTCAACGAAGCGGCCTCGCTCAACTTCGGCTGGACGGTCTTCAACGGCCGCGCCTTCCCCGCGCTCGCCACCGCGAAGCAGCAGATCGAGGTCGCGCGCCTGAACGAGACGCAGCAGCGCCGCGAGATCCTGCTGCAAGTTGCCTCTCTCTACTTCTCGGGCGTCGGCCTGCGTGAGCTGGCGAACGTCGCCTTCCGGCAGTCGCGCGTGACGCGGCAGCACGCCGCCGAAGCGCAGGCGCGCTTCGAGGCGGGGCTGATCCAGCGCACCGCCGCGCTGCGAGCGCGCATCGACGTGGTGCGCGCCGACCAGGAGGCACGCCGCGCGGTCTTCAGCTACGCCGCCGTCAAGAGCCAGCTCGCGGCGCTCCTGGACCTTCCCGACACCGCCTTCGAGCTGGAGCAGCCGCCGCAAGCACCGCCGGAGATCCGCGGGACCTTCGAAGCGCTGCTGCAGACGGCGATGGAAGACAGACCCGAGCTCGCGGCGGCGCGCGCCAACGAGGAGATCGCCGCGCGCCTGCGCACCGACGCCTGGGCGCAGTTCCTCCCCTCACTGGCGGTGAATGCGGCGGCCCGCTACAACGACCCCTCGCAGGCCATCAACGGCGACCATGGGACGTGGGCCGTGACGCTCGCGCTGACCTTGCCGCTGTACGATGGAGGCTTTCGCTATGTGGCGCTCAAGGACGCGGCCAGCCAGATGCGACAGGCCAAAGCGCAGACGCGCAGCACCACCGCGCTGGTCACCGACGAGCTGCGGCGCGCGCAGATCGACCTCGAATCCGCCAAGGCGTTGCGCGAGGAGGCGGAGCAGGCGCTGACCTTGAGCCGCGAGAACGAGGACCTGGTCCGGGCGCAGTTCGGCGCCGGCACCGCCACCCAGGTCGAGGTGTCGGACGCGGAGGCGGCGCTGTTCCAGAGCGAGGCCACCGCGCTCCAGCAGCGGTTGCAGGTGCAGCTATCGGCTCTGCGCGTCGCCAAAGCCGTCGGCGCGTTCGACAGCCCCGGAGAGACGAAGTGATCGCCGAAAAATTAC
Organism: Deltaproteobacteria bacterium; assembly: GCA_043781235.1. GTDB lineage: Bacteria > Myxococcota > Myxococcia > Myxococcales > 40CM-4-68-19 > JANYKT01. The sequence continues at coordinate 39,022 of JAYWBT010000132.1, read as the reverse complement.
TCGCGTTTACGCTGCTGGGCGCCGGCTGGGTGCTGTGGCTCTTGCTCGGCCTCTCGGTGCTCTCGGTCGCGGTGATGATCGAGCGCTCCGTCTATTTCGTGCGCCGCCGCATGTCGGCGGCCTTCCCCGAGTTGCTGCGGCGATGCCAGGCGGGCGACCTCGCGGGCGCGGCCACGCTCGCCACCAGCGACTCGATGGAGGCCGAGGTGGTGCGCGCCGCCGCCGGGGTCGCACGCGGCGGACCTACGGCGGTCGAGAAGGCGGTGCTTTCCACCATCGATCGCCGCCGGCTGGAGTACGAGCAGTGGCTCTTCGTACTCGGCACGCTGGGCAACAACGCGCCCTTCATCGGCCTCTTCGGCACCGTGCTCGGCATCATCCGGGCGTTCGCGGACTTGTCTTTGAATACGCATGGCGGGGGGAGCAACGCCTCGAGCGTGATGGCGGGCATCTCGGAAGCGCTGGTCGCCACCGCGGTGGGCCTCTTCGTCGCCATCCCCGCGGTGCTCGCCTTCAACATTTTCCAGAGGCTGCTCAAGCGCGTGATTGGGCGCTCCAATGCGCTCGGCAACGCCATCGCCTCGGGTCTGCACGTCGCGCGCGCGGGCGCGAAGGAGGCTTGAACACAAATGGCCTCCGGCTCCTCCCCCGATAACGACGACGAAGGGATCAACGGCATCAACGTCACGCCGCTCGTGGACGTGACGCTGGTGCTGCTGATCATCTTCATGGTCACGGCGACGTACATCGTGAAGGAGACCATCGAGGTCGAGCTGCCGCGGGCGGCGCACGGCGGCGAGACGGTGCAGAAGACCTTCGCGCTGCTGATCACCAAGGAGGGCAAGATCTACCTGAATGGCGTCGAGCAGGACGACGCCGGCCTGGTGCGCGCGGTGGCCGACGCGAAGGCGAAGGGCGACGAGGTGCAGGCCATCGTCGGCGCTGACAAGGCGGCCACCCACGGCTCCGTGACCCACGTGCTCGACGTGCTCAAGGGGGCTGGCGTCACCAAGTTCGCGATCCAGATTGAAAAGCAGCAATGAAGCGGGTCGGGGCGGCGCTGGTCGCATCGTTCGTCGTGCACGGCGTGCTCGCCGCGTCGATGGGGCGGCTCCCAACGCGACGCCTGACGCCCGCGCCCCAGGTGACCGTGACGGTGGATTACGTGCCGCCGCCCGAGCCGCCGAAGCCCCCGCCTCCGCCGCCGCCGGCCCCCAGGCCGCCGGTGAAGATGACTCGCCCGCCTCCGAAGCCGGTGGCGAAGGCCGCGCTGCCGCCGCCCAGGATCCCGCAGCAGCCGCTCGCCGCGCCGCCGCCGCCGACGGTCGAGGCGAAGGAGCCGACGCCGCAGCCGCTGGTGGTCACCGGCATTACGCTCGAGAGCACCACCAGCAGCGGGAGCATAGGCGTGGCCGTCGGCAACACGCTGGGGGGCGATCCGGGCCGCAAGGCCCACGAGCCCGTCGCCGCTTCGAAACCCTATAAGGCCGAAAAGTACGCGACCTCCGCGCAGCTCAACGAGCTCCCGGCCGTGCTCAACCGCGACGCGCTCGATATCCGCCGCTTCTATCCACCCCTGGCGCTGAAGAAGGAGGTCGAGGGCGACGTGGTGCTGCGGCTGCTGATCGACTCCGACGGATCGATCGCGCGCGTCGAGATCATCAGCGACCCCGGCGAGGGCCTCGGCCCCGCGGCCGCGCGCGCCGTGCGCGAGCTGCGCTTCCGTCCCGGGAAGGTCAACGGCGAGGCCGTCGCCACCACCATCCCGTTCACCATCCGCTTCGTTATCAACTAATCCACCTCGGCAGCCCGTCCCTCACCAAAGGAGCAACCATGAAGCGCATCGCCAGCGTGCTCGCCGGGTTCGGCCTGCTGTTCGCCGCCAACGCCCGCGCCGACGACAAGGTCGAGATCAAGAACGACCCGGACCACAAGGTCATCGAGAAGAAGCACACCGATCATCACGGTCACGGCTCGAGGACGAAGGTCGGGTCGAAATCGCACCACCGCCTCGGCGGCGGGAGCGTCAGCAAAACCGAGACGACCAAAGAGGTCGATCGTCCCGGCCTCGGCAACGACAGCAAGAGCACCATGACGGAGACGAAGGAGACCGACGCCCACGGCAACGTCGTCCGCCACGAGAAGAAGCTGACCCACTAGTCGACCGCGACCCGGCCCGGCCCGGCGCTAGACTGCCGATCATGGTGCGTGGCTCAAGTGGAATGGTCGAGACATCCCCGACGAGCTGCGCGAGCTGCCGCCGCGCAGTCACGCAGCGCGGGCGAGCGACTCGTGCGCCAGCAACGCGGCGCCGACCACGCCGGCCTGCTCGCCCAGCTCCGGCACCGAGACCTGCAGCGCGAGCCGCGCGGCCTTGCCGGTGTTCGCGTCGATCCCTTCCCTCGTCGCGCGCATCATCCGCGGCGAGCCCGCCAGCACCGCGCCGCCGAGCAGCAGACGCGCGGGGTTCAAGACGGTGACCAGGTTCGCGAGCGCGACGCCCAGCATGCGGCCCGCCTCGTCGAGCAGCCGCCGCGACAGCTCGTCGCCCTCGTGCGCTGCGCGCTCCATGGCGGCCGCGGTGATCTTCTCCAGATCGCCGCCCGCTTGTTCGACGAGCTTCTTGCCCAGCGTCGATGGCTTGCCCGCGACGCGGCCCGCGGCAGTGGCGATGCGGATGTCGTCGCGCGCCCACGCGGCCAGGTGGTGCCCGCCCGCGTACGCCTCGAGGCAGCCGCGCTTGCCGCAGCCGCACAGCCGCCCACCGGGGTGCACCAGCATGTGGCCGAGCTCGCCGGCCACACCCGACGCGCCCTCCTGCAGCTTGCCGCCGAGGATGATGCCGAGCCCCACCGAGCTTCCCACCAGCACCACCATCAGGTCGTCGACGCCGCGGCCCGCGCCGGCTGCGCGCTCGCCCCAGGCAGAGACCGAGAGATCGTTCGCGATCCACATCGGCAGCTTCGGCGCGCGCGCCTGCAGGAGCTTGATGAACGGCACGTCGCGCCAGCCCAGGCTGGGCGCGCTCAGGACGATGCCGGTGCTCTTCTGGATCATCCCGGCGACGCCGAGGCCCATCGCCTTCAGCTCGCCGAAGGGCAGACCCGCCGCGCCGCACGCCGTCTTGGCGGCGCGCACCACCGCCTCGGCGACCTGTGGCGGCTCGCGGCTTTGCAACCGGTGCTTCTCCTGCCCGAGTACATGCCCGTCCACATCGACGACCGCGGCGCGCACGTTGGTGCCGCCGACGTCCACGCCCACGTAGAGCTCGTCTCGGTTCATGCGCGAGGAACCTTATCAGGCCCCCAGCTCGCGGCGCACCTCCTGCACCGTGCCTTCGATCAACTGGCGCACTTCCGCGAGCCGCGCCTCGGTGTTCGCCTCCCAGCGCAGCACCAGCAGCGGCTGCGTATTGGACGCGCGCACCAGGCCCCAGCCTCCGTCGAGGATGACGCGCACGCCGTCCACCTCGATGGTCTTGCCGTGCTTGCGCAGCTTCTCGGTGGCGCGCCGGACCGCCTCGAACTTCTTGTCTTCCGCGAAATCGAAACGGATCTCCGGAGAAGCAAACGTCTTCGGCACATCGCTGAGCATTTGCGAGAGCGGCTGGTCCGACTTCGCGACCAATTCCAGCAGGCGCGCCGACGAGTAGATGCCATCGTCGAATCCGTAATAGCGGTGCTTGAAGAAGATGTGCCCGCTCATCTCGCCGGCGAGCAGCGCGTGCTCTTCTTTCATCTTTGACTTGATCAAAGAGTGGCCCGCCTTCCACATGATGGCGCGGCCGCCGTGCTTCTCGATGTCGTCGTACATCGTCTGCGAGCACTTCACCTCGCTGACGATGGTGGCGCCCGGCACCTGCGCAAGCACGTCCCGCGAGAAGAGGATCATCAGCTGGTCGCCCCAGAGGATATTTCCCTGTTCATCCACGGCGCCCACGCGATCCGCGTCGCCGTCGTAGGCGATGCCGAGGTCGGCGTGCTCGGCCGCGACCCGCCGCTGCAGGTCGCGCAGGTTCTCTTCGACGGTGGGATCGGGGTGGTGATTCGGGAAGGTGCCGTCGAGCTCGCAGAACTGTTCGATGACTTCGTGACCCAGCGCTCTGAGCAGCGTCGGGCCGACCACGCCGCCGGTGCCGTTGCCGGCGTCCACCACCACGCGCAGCCTGCGCGCGGCCTGCCCGAGCGTCTGCGTGACGAAGTGGAGATAGGGCGTGACGATGTCGAAGTGCTGTTCGCGGCCGTGCTTGCCGCCCGGCGCTGCCTTGAGCACGTGGACTTTGAGCTCCTGCACCTCGGGGCCCGCGAGCGTGCTCTTGCCGACGCCGACCTTGAAGCCGTTGTACTGGGGCGGGTTGTGCGAGCCGGTGATGGAGCAGAGGCCGTCCACCGGCAGCGTGTTCGCGGCGAAGTAGGTGAGCGGCGTCGGCACCACGCCGATCAGAACCACGTCGAGGCCATGGCTGCGCACGCCGCGCGAGAACGCCTCGGCGAGGCCGGGGCTCGAGGTGCGGTGGTCGCGGCCGAGCGCGATGCTCTGCGCGCCGCCGCCGGTTTTCTCGAGGAGGTATTTCCCGAAGCCCTGGCCGAGCTTCTCGGCGAACGCGGGCGTCAGCTCGGTGGCGACCAGGCCGCGGATGTCGTATTCGCGAAAGACGTGCTGGGGAATCGCCATTGCTACCGCGCGCCCATCGGCAGCTTGCTGTTGTCCACCGTCGACCGGAAGCAGGCGATGGGGGTCTCGCCCGCCAGCAGCGCCGTCAGCGCATAGTTCGAGCGCGCGAGCTTCATGATCTCTTGCTCGATCGCATTGGCGAGATCCTGCCCCGTCTTGCCCTTGGCCTCCTCGATGGCGACGCAGACAACGGGCTTCATCGCCATCGCGCCCATCGGATGCATCAGCGGTTTTTTGGCGGCGGGCTCCTGCGCGAAGCAGGCGGCAGAGACGAGGCACAGCAGCGCGATCTTCCTCATGGGTGCTCCTCCTAGATCTTGTCGGTGCGGCCCTTCGACTTGAGTTGCTCGACGACCATTCTCACGTCCTGTGCGCGGTCCTTCGGGACGACGAGCAGCGCGTCGCCGGAGTCGATCACGCAGAGGCCGCGCAAGCCCACCACGGCCACCAGCCGCTCCCCCTCCGAGAGCACCACGCAGTCGTCGCAGTCGATGGCGAGCGCGTCGCCCGCCAGCGCGTTGCCGCGATCGTCGAGCGCCTTCACCTCGGGCAGCGCGGCGAACGAGCCGACGTCGCTCCAGCCGATGTCAGCGGGCACCAGCGCGATCCGCCGGGTCGCCCGCGCCTCGGCCTCCATCACGCCGTAATCGATGCTGATGGACGGCGCGCGCAAAAACGCCTCGCGCACCACGTCCGCGTCGTCCGGGTCCGCGGCGATCTTCGTCAGCGCCTCGCTCAACAGCGGCAGGTGGCGCGCGACCGCGTCGAGATAGACGTCGGCGCGAAACACGAAGATGCCCGCGTTCCACGAGTAGGCCGAATCCTGAAGATAGCGCGCCGCGGCCTCGGCGTTGGGCTTCTCCACGAACGCGTCCACCTGGTAAGCGCCGTCCGCCCGCTGTCGGCCGCGGCGCAGGTAGCCATAGCCGGTCTCGGGCCGAGTGGGATGGATACCGAGCGTGACCAACTCGCCCGAGGCGGCCGTGCGCGCGGCGAGCTGCAGACGCTCACGGAATTCGTCGGGCCGGGCGATGTGGTGATCGCTCGGCAGCACCAGCAGCGTCGCGTCCTTGTCTGCACGCAGCGCGTGAACCGCGGCGAGCCCGATGGCCGGAGCGGTGTTGCGGGCGCCAGGCTCGACCAGGATCTGCGCCGCTTCCAGGGACGGCAGCGCGTGGCGCACGCCTGCGGCGTGATCGGGCCCGCACACCACCCAGGTCCGTTCGGGCGGGCAGAGCGGCTGCACCCGCGCCTGCGTCTCGGCGATGAGGGTCCGCTCGGTGACCAGAGCGAGGAACTGCTTGGGACGCCTTTTGCGAGAGAGCGGCCAGAACCGCGTGCCGCTGCCGCCGGCGAGGATGACCGCGTGGAGGCTCACTGGATCTCCTGCAGCGAGAGATCGATCAGCTGGCGCACGATGCGCGCCGTGGCGCCCCACACCGTGGTGCCCTCCACCGTGTACCAGATGAGCTCATAGGTTTCGCCCTCGTGCGTGCGCTGCTCGGTCCGGCGGTTCGCGGGGTCCACGAAGCCATCCAGAGGCAGCTCGTGCAGCGAGGCGATCTCGGCCGCGCTCGGCGCCCACGGGTAGCGGCCGTCGTCGGTGAAGGCGAGCGGATCGATCACGGCCACCACCGGCGTGATGACGAAGCCGGTGACGAAGGTGGGGCAGTCGTCGAGCTCGCCGAGGATCTCGACGTGCTCTTTGCGCAGGCCGACCTCCTCGCGCGCCTCGCGGAGCGCGGCATCTCGCGCGTCTTTGTCGGTCGGGTCGACGCGGCCGCCCGGGAAGCTGACCTGGCCGGGATGCGAGCGCAGCTCCATGCTGCGCTCGGTGAAGAGGAGCGCGAGCCCGTCGCCGCGCGGCAAGAGCGTCACCAGCACCGCCGAGGCGCGCCCGAGCTGCGGCTGGCGATCCGGCCGGTGCTGCTTGAGCGCGCGCCGGATCATCGGCAAAGTCGGAGCCGGCGGGGGCGACGGGTTCACCTCTTGCCTGCAAACCACAGCGCCACGATGGCCACCGCGACGGCCAGTCGGTAGATGACGAAGACCGCGTAGCTGCGCGTGCGCAGGTACTCGAGCAGCCAGCGGATCACCAGCGTGCCGACCACCGCGGCCGACACCAGCCCCGCGAGCAGCGCCGCGCCCGTGACGTGCGAGGTGCCGCTGTGCATCTCGTGCAGCATCTTGGGCAGCTTGACGACGCCGGCGCCGAAGATGATCGGCGTGGACATCAGGAAGCTGAACTTCGCGATCTCCTCGCGGCGGAAGCCGAAGAAGAGCCCGAGCGTGATGGTGCCGCCGCTGCGTGAGACGCCGGGGATCAGCGCGGCCGCCTGCGCGACGCCGATGGCGGCCGCCTTGCCGTAGGTCATTTGCTCCTCGGCCAGGTCCTTCTTGCCCACGCGGTCGGCGGTCCAGAGCAGCACGCCCAGGATCGCCATGGTCGCGGCGATCAGCAGCGGAGCCCGCAGCGTCTCCTCGGCCCAGGTGTTGAGCAGCTTGCCGGCGATGGCGCCCGGGATGGCCGAGATCACCAGCGCCCAGAAGAGCCGCCGCTTCGGGCCGCCGAGCAGGCCGTCCTGAAGGAGCGCGATCCAGTCGCGCCAGAAGACCGCCAGCACCGCGACCAGCGTGCCCCAGTGGAGCGCGACGTCGAAGGCGAGCCCCGGGTCGTCCCAGCCGAACAACCAGGGGACGAGGATCAGGTGCGCGCTGCTGGAGATCGGCAAAAATTCGCCGAGCCCCTGCACGATGCCGAGCACGATGGCCTGGTAGATGGGCATTCGTCGCCCGCTTTACGTGCCCTCTTCCCACGAGGCAAGATACTTCTCCTGCACCGGCGTCAGCTTGTCGATCTTCACACCCATGCTCTTGAGCTTGAGGCGCGCGATCTCGCGGTCGATGTCTTCCGGCACCGGATAGACCTTCTTCTCCAGCTTCTTGACGTTCTTCACCATGTACTCGGCCGACAGCGCCTGGTTGGCGAAGCTCATGTCCATCACCGACGACGGGTGGCCCTCGGCCGCCGCGAGGTTGATCAGGCGGCCCTCGCCGAGCACCGCGATGCGGTTGCCGTTCTTGAGCGTGTACTCGTCGACGAAGTCGCGCACGGTGCGCTTCTTGCCGTTTTTCTCCAGCCAGGCGATGTCGATCTCGACGTTGAAGTGGCCCGAGTTGGCGACGATGGCGCCGTCCTTCATCTTCTCGAAGTGAGGCTGCGCCAGCACCGACGTGTTGCCGGTGACGGTGCAGAAGAAGTCGCCCTCCTTCGCCGCCTCGAGGCCCGGCATCACGCGGAATCCGTCCATGCCGGCCTCGAGAGCTTTCAACGGATCGATCTCGGTGACGACGACATCCGCGCCCATGCCCTTGGCGCGCGAGGCGAGCCCGCGGCCGCACCAGCCGTAGCCGAGCACCACGAAGGTCGAGCCCGCGAGCAGGCGGTTGGTCGCACGGACCATGCCGTCGATGGTCGACTGGCCGGTACCGTAGCGGTTGTCGAACATGTGCTTGGTGAGCGCGTCGTTGACCGAGATGACCGGGAAGGCGAGGTCGCCTTTCGCCTGCATGGCGCGCAGGCGCACGACGCCGGTGGTGGTCTCCTCGGTGCCGCCCATGATGTGCTTGAGCAACTCGCGGCGCGAGCTGACGATGGAGCTGACCAGATCGCACCCGTCGTCCATGGTCATGTTCGGCTGGTGATCGAGCGCCGCTTTGATGTGCTTGAAGTAGGTGTCGCGATCCTCGCCCTTGATGGCATAGACGGAGATGCCCTCCTCGACCAGCGCCGCGGCCACGTCGTCCTGGGTGCTGAGCGGATTGCTCGCGCAGAGGACCAGATCCGCGCCGCCGGCGACCAGCGTCCTGGCGAGGCTCGCCGTCTCGCTGGTGACGTGGAGACAGGCCGAGACGCGCAGGCCCTTGAGCGGCTTCTGCTTCGCGAACCGCGCGCGGATGTCGGCGAGCACCGGCATCGAGCGCTCGGCCCACTCGATGCGACCGCGCCCCTTCTCGGCGAGGTTCAAATCCTTCACGTGGTGCGGCGTCTTCATCTGCTTGCGCGACACGGCCATCTTGATGCTCCCGGTAGAAAGGCGCCCGTAGTGCATCAAGTCGCACGAGAGATCAACCCGTTTGTGGCGGCGCGAAGACCCTCGACGGCGTCTCGCCCCGCAAGCTGATCAGCGGGCCAGCGCGCCTCGCAGTCCAGAGATCGCGGAGTGCGTGAAAAAAAAGAGCACCTCCGCGTCTGCGTGCCGAATTCAGACCATGCCGTAGCCGAGGCCGTCCGCCGCCGCGTTGAGCCGCGGGAGAAGCGCCGGGTCCGACAGGGCTCTATGGAACGCTGGCGCTGCCGGCAGCGCGGACTGGGCGCGCTCGTAGAGCGCGATCGAGGGATGATTTGCATGCATCGAGGAGCCATAGAGGAGTCCCTCGATTGCGGGATATGCAGCGTAAATGGCGCGCGACCATCGGCGGGCCCTCGGACGCGGCCCAGAATTGATTGCCATGGACGCGCCGGCGCGGGTTGGCCACGTGCCGGTCAGGTCCAGCAGCGGAGTTGATCTGGTGGTCTCAAAAGCGACCAACCAGGGAGCTCCTGAGAAGCGATCGATGATTCGAGTCGCCTGGAAAAACTCCGCCAGGCAGGTGGTGGGATCCCGGGCCGCGTAAAGGATGCCCTTCGCCTGTGCCGTTGCCAGAGGATCGTGGTGGTCGAATCGGGAATTCGTCGGACCGAAAAAGCGGAAATCTTTCCAGGCGACCGGGCGTGGCCCTGCAGCAGGGTAAACCCGCCAGAGGCGGGTGCCAGAGGGGAGTGTCGTCTTGCTGGCGAGAGTGGTGAGGACGCCTGGAGGGTCGGGGAACTTCGGCATCGATCACCGCTCAGATCTCGTTCGCAAGCTGGGCGACGGCCTCAATGGGCCTGCCGCTCGAAAGCCATTCGATCGGCGTGACAGGCTGCTCGTCATCGCCGCCGTGCTCGCCGACCACGAGATCCTGATGGGGAGTCGTAAACCAGGCCCGGACCGACAAAGGGTGCGCGTCTGGCCGGATTTGCGGCAACACCTTGCCGATGCCCCGGACCTGCTTGCCCCTCTTTTCGAACTGAAACTTCGGGATTCGCCAGGCGCGTCCATCCTTGACGCCGTAGAGGGTCCGCTGGCCGGGTGAGAGCCGTTGCCGGAGACGTGCCGTGCTGACACCGAGCGCCTTCGCTGCCTGCTCCAGAGTCAAGCTCTCCCGCTGGAGGAGAAGATCGAAGTGGATCCGCGATCGCTCGAACGCGCCGGGTCGCGTGCGATCTCCCTCGTCCAGTCCGGCCTCGTCGAGAAGCGCCGCTTCGCCCGAGGTGAGTTGGGGGGCTTCGCCGGCCTGTGCGCTCGCCAACGCCTGGATGGCCCTTTCCGCGCTCTCCATCCAGAGCCCCAGTTCCCGTAGCCTCGGGGTCCTTCCCTGCACTTTCCTGCGACACACCAGCGCTTCTTTCGCGCCGAACACCACAACGACGATCTCATCGCTCTTCACCACAGCAGCGTTCTTTGAAAGACGTACTTCGAGGGGCTGCTTCCGGTCCGCCTTCCCGACCGCGCGCCCGATCTCGGCCAGTCCCCGAAGGGCATTCGCCGTCAACTGCACTGTGTCGGCGGGCATGTTGTTCTCCGAATCTAACGAAGCATGTTGTCGTTAGCTTAGGTAAGTTTAGCCAGCACACCCCATCGCGTCAAGGCGACGCCTGTGGCCGTGCGGGCTGCTTTACTCCCCGTAGTCCTTGCCGTGCCAGCAGCGCTTCTGTGGCGGGGCGGCGCGGTTGCGGATGACGACGCAGGGCGGCCGGCCGCGGATGGCCGCGCCGATGGTCCAGAGGCCGAAGTCGCGCAGGACCTCGCGGCCCTCGCCTTTGGCGACGCGCACGACCACGAGCGCACAGCCGCCCGAGCCGCAGAGCCGGTCGCGGCCGCGCGCGAAGAGGTAGACCGCGTCCGGCAGCCTGCGCGCCTCGACGTCGAAGTCGAGCACCGGATCGCACTCAATCTCGGTAGCGCCGCTCGCGGCGCAGAGCGGCTTCGCTGCGGCGCCGAGAGGGCCGGCCAGCGCGCCGTGCCACTCGGCGGCGGGCTTGCCCAGCGAGACCGTCCGCACCTCGCGGCGCTTGCCGTCGTCGAGGCCGAGCCGCAATTCGGGGACTCCATCGCCGTCGAGATCCCGGAGGGCGTAGGTCACCGACGCGGCGGGCGGCCCCGCGAACGCGACCGCGAGCGTGTTGTTCTCGAAGTCCGCCGCCACCACCACGACGCGCTCGAGCGGCGGCGACTTCTGCGCCAGCAGGAGAGGAACGAACGATTGGGTCCGCGAGCGTACCGGCACGCGCGGCGAGTCGCGCAGCTCCCAGTCGGCGCCCGGCCACAGCTCGCGCACCGGCATCGCCGCGAGCGGACGGCCCTGCACACGCACCTGGAGGAAGCGACGCCCGTCGCCGCAGCTCAGCAGCAGCAGCTGCCCCGGCCCGATGCGCGCGAGCGCCGACAGCGACGACGACCCCGCGCAGGTGATGGGCTTCTGCGGCGCCGCCGCGACGGCGAGCGATCTTCCCCGCGCCACCGCGTCGGCGCCTGGCTCGCGCGGCGTGACCGCTCGCGCGAGCGACCCGTACCCCGCGGGAGCAGGCCGCGCCGCGGCGCTGGCGAATGCCGACGCGAGGAGCGCGGCGGCCAGCACGAGCTTAAGCTTTGCCCTTGAGGCCGGACGCGGCGCGCAGCGCCTCGGCGCGGTCGGTGCGCTCCCAGGTGAACTCGGGCTCGCTGCGGCCGAAGTGGCCGTACGCCGCGGTGCGCTCGTAGATGGGCCGCAGCAGGTCGAGATCGCGGATGATCGACGCCGGCTTGAGCGAGAACGTCTCGCGCACCGCGTGCTCGATCCGATCCTCCGGGACGGTGTGCGTCCCGAAAGTCTCGACCATCACGCTCACCGGCTCGGCGATGCCGATGGCGTACGCCACCTGCACCTCGCAGCGCGTCGCGAGCCCCGCGGCGACCACGTTCTTCGCCACCCAGCGCGCGGCGTAGGCGGCCGAGCGGTCCACCTTCGACGGGTCCTTGCCCGAGAAGGCGCCGCCGCCGTGGTGACCCATGCCGCCGTAGGTGTCGACGATGATCTTGCGGCCGGTCACGCCCGAGTCGCCCTGCGGGCCGCCGACGATGAAGCGGCCGGTCGAGTTCACCCAGCGCTTCATTCCTTCTGCGCGCAGCTCGACGGGGACGACCTTGTTGATCACTTCCTCGTTGATCGCCTCGCGCAGGTGCTCGGTGGTGACCGAGTCCTCGTGCTGCGCGGCGATCACCACCGCCGAGACCTTGTGTGGCCGGCCGGCCCGGTACTCGACGGTGACCTGCGACTTGCCGTCGGGGCGGAGGAACTTGAGCGCGCCGCGGCGCGCGGCCGCGAGCTGGCGGGTGAGGCGGTGCGCGAGCGCGATCGGCAGCGGCATCAACTCCGGCGTCTCGTCGCAGGCGTAGCCGAACATCATTCCCTGGTCGCCGGCGCCCTGCTCCTTGGAGGCGCTGGCGTCCACGCCCATGGCGATCTCGGGAGACTGCTGCTCTACCGCCACCATCACGCCGCAGCTCTTCGAGTCGAAGCCCATCGAGCCGTCGTTAAAGCCGATGCGCTCGACGGTGCGGCGCACGATGGCCGGATAGTCGAGGCGAGCGTTGGTGGTGATCTCGCCGAGCAGCACCACCAGGCCGGTCTTGACCGCGGTCTCGAGCGCGACGCGGCTCTGCTTGTCCTGCCGCAAGCATTCGTCCAGCACGGCGTCCGAGACCTGGTCGCAGATCTTGTCCGGGTGACCTTCGGTGACCGATTCGGAGCTGAAGAGCGCGTCGCGAAGCTGCATGGTGTCCTCGGCTGCTAAAAAGGCGGCGGAGAATCGCTCTCGGGCCGGTCGTTGTCAACGGTTACCGAACCCGGCGAGAGGCGCGCCTGCAGGTCGACGCCGGTCCCCAGCGCCTCGAGGGCAAACCCTGCAAACGGAGAGCGGCCGGAGGCGACCGCGGCGCGACAGTTCATCGCACTTTGGCCCGGACCAAGGATGCCCTGAAAACTACCGCTCCCGCTCGCTGGGCGGCCGTGCCGGGCCGCTCACCAGCTGCGGGAATCGCTTCTGCATCTGCTCGTGCACGAAGCGCTCGGTCTCGTCCACCGACGAGAAGCTCATCGCCGCCTCGAGCAGTTCGCGTGCGTCGCGCAGGTAGGCTGACCGCAGCACGCGCTTGACCGGCGGGATGTCCGCCGGATTCATCGAGAAGGTGTCGAGCCCGAGCGCGAGCAGGACCAGTGCGTAGGCCGGGTCGCCGGCCATCTCGCCGCACATCGAGATCTCGATGCCGGCGTTGCGCGCGCCCTCGACCGCTGCCTGGATGAGCCGCAGCACGCCGAGGTGCAGCGGCCGGTAGAGGTAGGCGACGTCGCGGTTGCCGCGGTCGATGGCGAGCGCGTACTGGATGAGGTCGTTGGTGCCGATGGAGAAGAAGTCGCACTCGCGCGCCAGCCGGTCGGCGGCGAGCGCGGCGGCCGGCGTCTCCACCATGATGCCGATGGGGATCGACTCCGCGATCGCGACGCCTTCCTTGCGCAGCTCTTCGCCGATGGCTTTGATCTGCGCCTTCGCCTCGCGCAGCTCGGACACCGCCGCGACCATCGGCAGCATGATGCGCAGGTTGCCCTCGGGCGAGGCGCGCAGCATCGCCCGGACCTGGGTGCGGAAGAGGTGCGGGTGCTTGAGGGTGAAGCGGATGGCGCGCAGGCCCATCGCCGGATTTGCCTCGTGCGAGCGGTGGCCGATGGGCAGCTTGTCGCCGCCCAGATCGAGCGTGCGGATGGTGACGGGCTTGCCCGCCATCTGCCGCAGGATCGAGACATAGGCGCGGTAGTGCTCCTCCTCGGTCGGCAGCTCCTCCCGATTCAAATAAAGGAATTCCGTGCGGTAGAGTCCGACGCCTTCGCCGCCGTGGGCGAGAACGCTCGGCACCTCTTCGGGGAACTCGATGTTGGCCCACATCCCCACGCGCCGCCCGTCGAGCGTCACCGCGGGCAGGTCGCGCTCGTCCAGGAGCGAGGCCTCGCGGAACTTGAGCTCGTCGCCGGCCGCCTGGAACCGGCGTACCTCGTCCGGGTCGGGCGAGATCAGCACCTCGCCGGTCGAGCCGTCGAGGGCGATCAGGTCGCCCGCCTTGGCGATCTCGCTGCACTGCCCCGCGCCCACCACCGCCGGCACCTCGAGCGCGCGCGCGAGGATGGCGGTGTGCGAGGTCTTGGACCCGAAGTCGGTGACCAGCCCGCGCACCCGGCCTGAGGCGAGCAGCACGGCGGCGTCGGCGGTGGCCAGATCGTAGGCGACCAGGATGACGCCCTCGGGCGGCAGCGCCTCGAGCGCCAGCGGCGTCTCCCCGATCAGGTTGTGCACAATGCGATCGCACACCTCGTCGAGATCGGCGCGCCGCTCGGCGAGGTAGCCGTCGTTGCCCAGCTTCTCGGAGAGGTCGCGGAAGGTGCGGCGCATTGCCCACTCGGCGTTGAGCAGTTCCTCCCGCACCAGGCCTTTGGCCTGCTCGAGCACCGTGGGGTCGTCGGCCATCATCCGGTGCGCGTCGAGGATGTCGCCCTGCTCGCCCTCGCCAAGGCTTTTGCGGATGGCGGAGAGCTGCTCGACCGACGCCTTGACCGCGGTGTCGAGCCGCAACAGCTCGCCGTCGATGGCCTCCGGCTGCACGTGGTAGCGCGGCACGCGCGCGCGCCGGCGGTCGACGGGAAACACGCGCCCGATCGCGACGCCTGGGGAGGCGGGGATGCCAGTCAGCTTCGCCAAGGTCCGGGCAGATATATCAGAGGCGCGAGAGCCTCGTCTGCAGGCGGCGGAGCTCCTCGTCCACCTTCACGACCTCGACCTTTCCCTGCTCTGCGGCGAGCTGCGCGCCCAGCGGTACGGCGGCCGCCTTGAGCAGCGGCTTCGCCTCCGGCTGCGGCAGCAGCCACTCCATCGCCCGGATGGCCGCGGTGCGCACGCGCAGATCCGGGTCGGCGGCGGCCTTCGCCAAGGCCGGCACAGCTTGGCCGTAGGTCTCGCGGCCGAGCTCGTACGCGGCGCGCGCGCGCACCAGCGGCTCCTGGTCGCCGAGCTGCTGCATCCAGCACGCCGCAGCGCCGGCGCACCGGCCCTCCGCCTCCAGCGGCTTGAGCAGCACGCCGAACTGCGCCGCCAGCATCGCGCAGGCGTTCGTCTCCTTGTCGACCGGCAGCTGCAGCTCGGCCAGGGCCTTCAGGCAGCCTTGCGCCGGGCCCTTCTCCTCGCGCGCCGCGAGGGCCACCAGCTCGTGCCCGAGCGCAGCCTCCGCCAGCATCGACGCCGCCTGCGCGGCGATTAGCCGCGAGCGAATGGCGCCCACCTGCGCGCGCTTCAGCAGCTCCTTCGCCTGCGCCTTGTCGCCGATCCACACCAGCGCCTCGCCGGCAAAGCCGGTCAGCTCTTCGTCCTGCGGGTCCCGGGTCTGCACCAACGCGAGGATCGGTCCCGCCGCCTCCGGCGCGCGCAGCCGCCCCAGCGCGTTGGCAGCGAACTCGCGCACGAGGTTGCTGAGCAGCTTCGCGGTCCCTGGGTTCGGGTCAGAGTCGAGGTACTTCAGCTTCGCCAGCAGCACCGGCACCGCGCGCGGATCGCCCAGGTCGCCCAGCACCAGCGCCGCCTTGGCGTACGTCCCGGCGGGGGCGCGGTTGTTCTCCTTCGCCCAGGCGAGGTAAGTCGCGTCTTGATCCTGCGCGATCCGGAGCAGCGGCTCGACCGCCGGCGCCCCGAGGAGGAAAAGCGCGAACGAGCTCTCGGGCAGGAAGCTGACGCCCTGGCGCTCCAGCACCAGCCCGTGCAGCAGCGCAGGGATGGCGGCCGGATCGCCGAGCTCGCCGAGCGAGACGATCGCCTTCTTGATCAGGATCGGCGCCGCCGCCTCGTCGTCCACGATGTGCGCCAGCTCGGGCACCGCCTCCTTGAACCTGATCGCGCCCAGCGCCTGCACCGCCCCGAGCCGCACCAGCCCGTCCTGCGAGCGCGCGAGCCGCAGCAGCGCAGGCCCCGCACGGGCGTCGCCGATGTCGCCCAGCGCCTTGGCGATCTTCGCGTTGGTGCGGTTCGCCACCCGCGTCGCCTGATCGCTGCCCGCGCCCACAGTGGTGTCCACGCCCTCGATCAGGGCTGACACCTCGGAGGGACCGCCCAGGTCCTGTAGCGCGAGCGCCGCCTCCTCTTTGACCATCGGATCTTTCAAGAGCGGCGCGATCTGCGGCGCGGCCTGCTTCGCCTTCAGCTTGCGCAGCTGCTGCACTGCCTCGACGCGCTGGTGCGCGTCCGCGTCGGAGAGCCGCGCGATCCAGGTCTGGGGGTTTTTCGGATCGTCCGGCTTGCAGGCCTGGCCGGCAGCGAGCAGCAGGAGCACGAGTGCGATTCGGAGCATGCCTGCCTGCTACTACGCTCGGTGTCGCGCGTCGAGCAGGCGGTGCTCGAGCTGCTGGCCTTGAGCGCAGCCCGCTGAGCCGACGCTTAGCGGCTCGCGGCGAGCATGGTGACGAGCGGCGCAAGCTCGCCGGAGCCGAGCGTGCGCCCTCGCGGCAGCGCCAGAAGTCCCAGCAGGTCGACGCGCGCCACCCACTTGCGATCGGCGCTGACGAAGAAGCCGGTCGGCTTGCCGCCGAGGATCGACGCCGCCACTGCGATGCCGTGCGGGTCGCCCAGGTTTTCCCACGACGTCTGGCCCGGCGGCCCCGGCAGCTGGCCGGTCACGAACGAGCCGTCCACGCCCAGATCGGAGACGGCGATCTCGCTGGTGCCTTCGGCCTCCCAGACGGCGAGGTGGTGCGCCGCCTCGACGGCGATGCCGGTCAGGTCCGCCGCGATCAGCTTGTGCGGCGCCGTCACCGAGCGCGCCGCCTTGTCGAACCTGGCCTTCGAGAGGTCGACGATGGCCGTGTTCGACGCGCCCTCCGAAGGCACCACCACGAGGCCACTGTTGGGGTCGACGGCCGCGGCGTCCGGCTCGCTGCCGAGCGGCTCGGCCGGGTTGGCGGCGGCCGGATCTTGATACGTGTAGACCGTGTCGTCCTTCAGATCGATCACGTTGAGCCCGTCGGTGATGGTCGCGCCGGCCGCGGTCTTGAAATCGTTGCAGAGGGTGAGCGGGTCGTTGTTGGCGTCGGCGGCGCTGCTGCAGTTGTAGAAGGGCGCGAGGATGCGCTCGTGCACCGAGTCGTAGCCGAAGTTCTCGCTCGGCGGCGAAAGGATGGTGCGCGAGATGGCCTGCGCGCCGAGGTCCACGATCGAGAAGCCGTTGAAGACGGAAAGCACCGCGCGCTGGTGCGCCGGATCGACCGCGATGCCGGTCACGTAGCCGCCGCCGCCGGTGAAGCTGGAGGTGCCGGCGTTCACCAGGCCGAGCGTGCGCGTCACGGTGTCCGTGCGCGGATCGATGAACCAGATCGTCGGGCTGGTGGTCGAGGCGGCGATCACCACGCTGTCGTCCCCCGCGGTCGAGAACGCGGCCGCGCTGATGGGAATGGTCTTGATCAAGGACTGCGCCCCGCCGAGGCCGCTGCCGGCCACGCCGACGTCGAGCACCGCGACCGCGTTCGCCGAGCCGCCCAGTGGCAGGTAGAGCTTCTGCTTGCCGTTCACCGTGACCACGCCGAAAGCGCCGCTGCTGCCGGTGGCGAGCGGGGCGCTCTTTCCGCAGGCGCAGAGCAGCAAAATCGCGAGCACAAAGTTGCGCTTCATGCGCGCACTCTGGCAGATCGGCGGCGCATGCGCATCGCCTTCCTGGGCACGCCCGAGCTCACCATTCCGCTGCTGGAGGCCTGCGCGCGCGCGGGAGATCTGGTCGCGGTGATCGCGCAGCCGGACCGGCCCGTGGGGCGGCACGCGACGCTGCAGGCGCCGCCGTCGAAGCGGTGGGCGCTCGAGCGGGGAATTCCCGTGCTGCAGCCCGAGAAGGTGAAGCAGGGAAGGCTCGCGGCGCTGCTCGCCGGGCACGCGCCCGACGTCGCGGTGGTCGCTGCGTACGGGCGCATCCTGCCTGCCGATGCGCTGCGCGCGCCGCGGCTCGGCTGCGTCAATGTCCACGCTTCGCTGTTGCCGCTTTTGCGCGGCGCCGCGCCCGCGCAGTGGGCCATCGCGCGCGGGTACGCCGAGACGGGCGTCACCCTGATGCAGATGGACGAGGGACTCGATACCGGAGATCTCCTGCTGCAGCGCAGCCTCGCCATCGCGCCGGACGACACCGGCGAGACGCTCCTGCCCAGGCTGGGCGCGCTCGGCGCGCTGATGCTGCCCGAGGTGCTGGCGCGGCTCGAGTCGCTGCCGCGCGTGCCGCAGGATCACGCCCGCGCCACGCTCGCGCCCATCCTCACGCGCATCGACGGCAAGGTGGACTGGACCCGCAGCGCCTTCGAGCTGGACGCGCGCCGCCGCGGCTTTACGCCCTGGCCGGGCGCGTGGACCACCGTCGCGGGCGCGGTGTTGAAGATCCACGACGCGCGGCCGCTGTCCGAAGACGGCGCGCGCGCGCTTCGGGCCGGCAACGCGCAGGCCGCTCGCGAGCCGGGTGCTCTTCTCGCCGGCGCCATCGTGGCTTGCGGCGCCGGCACCGCCTGGGAGCTTCGCGAGGTCCAGCCCGAAGGCAGGAAGCGCATGGCAGCGAGCGCCTGGTTGCAGGGCGCGCGCCTGATTGCTGGAGATCGAATGGGAACCTGACGCTATAGTCGCCCGATGCTGATCGTCCTCCATCCTGACATCACCAAGCCGCAGCAAGAGCTCGTCGAAGGCCGCATCCGCGAGCTGGGCTTCACGCCGCACGCCATCTCGGGAGCCGGCCGCACCGCCATCGGCATCACCGGCAACAAGGGCGCGGTGGACCCCGGCCACTTCCGCTTGCTCGACGGCGTCGCCGACTGCATTCCCGTCACCGCGCCGTACAAGCTCGTCAGTCGGGAGGTGAAGCACGACGACACGGTCGTGAACGTGGCGGGCGTACCCATCGGCGGGCCCGCGATCGTGGTGATGGCGGGGCCGTGCGCCGTGGAGAACGAGGCCCAGATCCTGGCGTCCGCACACGGCGTCGCGAAGAGCGGTGCGTCGTTCCTGCGCGGCGGCGCGTTCAAGCCACGCACCAGCCCGTACGACTTCCAGGGCCTCAAGCAGAAGGGCCTCGAGCTGCTGGCGAAGGGCCGCGCCGAGACCGGCCTCAAGATCGTCACCGAGGTGAAGGACACCGAGACGCTCGCCGCCGTGGCCGAGACCGCCGACCTGCTCCAGATCGGCGCGCGCAACATGCAGAACTTCTCGCTGCTCGAGGCGGTCGGCGATCTGCGCAAGCCGGTGCTGCTCAAGCGCGGCATGAGCTCCACCATCAAGGAGCTGCTGATGGCCGCCGAGTACATCGTCTCGCGCGGCAACCAGCAGGTCATCCTCTGCGAGCGCGGCATCCGCACCTTCGAGACCATGACCCGCAACACGCTCGACCTGAACGCGGTGCCGATGCTCAAGTCGCTCTCGCACCTGCCGGTGGTGGTCGATCCGTCGCACGGCATCGGCATCCGCAGCGGCGTGTTGCCGATGGCGCGCGCGGCGGTGGCGGCAGGCGCGGACGGGCTCATCATCGAGGTCCACCCCGACCCGGACCGCGCGCTGAGCGACGGCATGCAGTCGCTCAACCTCGCCATGTTCGCCGAGCTGATGCGCGAGGTGGAGAAGATCGCCCATGCGGTCGGCCGCACCATGTACCGGCTCCCGCCCGCCCAGCCGGCGCGGGGCCGCTGAGCCGTGCGCGTCCGGATCTCGCCGCTGCGCGGGCCGCTGCGGCCGCAAGGCGCGCTGCGGGTGCCGGGCGACAAGAGCATCTCCCACCGGGCGCTGCTCTTCGCCGCGCTGGCCGAGGGCGAGAGCCGCATCGCCGGTCTCGCGCCCGGCGGCGACGTGCGCTCGACCGCCTTCTGCCTCGCGCAGCTGGGGGTGCCGCTCATCCGCGGCGACGGGACGCCGTGGCACCCGCCGCCCCAGCCGGCGCACCTGTCGTCGCAACTGCAGCCGTATGGAGAGACCACCTATGTCGGGCCGACGCGGCCCCGCGGCTCAACGCCGCTGCCCGAGCACGATCCCGACATGGATCACGACGACGCCATCGTGATCGGGCAGGGGCTCGACGGGCTGGAGGAGCCGTTCTCGGCCCTCGACTGCGGCAACTCCGGCACCACCCTGCGCCTGCTCACCGGCGTGCTGGCGGGCGCGGGCATCGAGGCCACGCTGATCGGCGACGCGTCCTTGTCGCGGCGGCCGATGGAGCGCGTAGCGGCGCCGCTGCGCACGCTCGGCGCGGTGATCGAGACGGGCCCGAATGGACGCCCGCCGGTGACGGTGCGGCGCGCCTCGAAGCTGCGGGCGGGCGCAATTGCTGCGGAGATTTCGAGCGCGCAGTTGAAGAGCGCGGTGCTGCTCGCGGGCCTCTTCATCGAGGGTGAAACCAGCTTCACCGAGCCGCTGCGTAGCCGCGATCACACCGAGCGGCTCTTGAAGCAGATGGGCGCGGAGCTCTCGGTGCGCGGCACCACGGTCAGCGTGCGCGGACCCGCTCGCCTGAAGCCGTTCGCGCTCGACGTGCCGGGCGACCTGAGCTCGGCGGCGTTCTTGCTCGCGCTGGCGCTGGTGGCTCCGGAAGGGAGCGCCCTCGAGCTGGAGCACGTCGGCGTCAATCCCACGCGCGCGGGCTTCCTCGACGCGCTCGCCTCGTTCGGCGCGCGGGTGACCTTGGAGCTCGAGGGGGGCGCGGCGGGCGAGCCGGTGGCGAAGCTCAAGACCGCGGCGCAACGGCTCTCGGGCGCGGTGCTCGACGGAGACCTGGTGCTGCGCGCCATCGACGAGGTGCCCATCCTCGCGGTGCTGGGCGCGCTCGCCTCGGGAACGACGACCATCCGCGGCGCCGCGGAGTTGCGCGTCAAGGAGTCGGACCGGCTCGCGCAGATGGCGTCCGGCCTGCGCGCGATGGGCGCTACCGTCGAGGAGTTCCCCGACGGGCTCTCCGTGCGCGGCGGCAACCTGCACGGCGGCGCGGTGATCGATTCGGCGCACGACCACCGCATCGCGCTCGCCTTCTCCATCGCCGCGCTCGCTGCCGACGGACCGACGGAGATCACCTCTGCAGAGTGGGCCGACGTCTCGTTCCCCGGGTTCTTCGAGCTCTTGCGCCGCCTCGGCGCCGACGTGGAGATCCTGCGCTGATGCGGCGCCTCTTCTGCCTGCTGGGAGATCCCGTCGCGCACTCGCTGTCGCCGAAGATCCACGCGCGCGCCTTCGCGCTCCTCGGCATCGATGCCGTCTACGCGCCTTGCCTGGTCGCCGCTGCCGAGCTGCCGCAAGCGGTTCTCGGCCTGCGCGCGCTGGGGGCCGCGGGCTTCAACGTGACCGTGCCGCACAAGACCGCGGTAGCGAATCTCTGCGACCGGGTTGCGAAGGACGCCGTGCGCATCGGCGCGGTCAACTGCGTGCGGCGCACCGCCGACGGACAGCTGGTCGGCCACAACACCGACGCGCCCGGCCTGCTGCGCGCGCTGCGAATCCTGGAGCTCGAGGGGGCCCTCGACGGGGCGCGCGCGGTGATCATCGGCGCCGGCGGCTCGGCGCGGGCCGCGGCGCTGGCGCTCTCGGCGCGCGCGGCTTCGATCGCGATCGTCAACCGCACCGAGGCGAAAGCGCGCTCGCTCGCGGCCCTTTGCCGCGCGGCCGGCTGCTCCGCCTCTGAAGCCGCGCCGATCGAGGCGGTGAAATCAGCTTCACTGGTGGTGCACTGCACCACGGTCGGGCTCGAGACCGACGAGCTGCCGTTTGATCCGGCGCTGCTCGCCCCGGATGCCACGCTGGTCGATCTGGTGTACTCGAAGACGGGCCCGACCGCGCTGGTGCGCGCCGCGCGCGACCGCGCCAATCCCGCCTCCGCCACGGGTCGCGCCCCGCAAGCGATCGACGGCCTCGCGGTCCTGGTGCACCAGGCGATCGCCTCGCTCGAGATCTGGCTCGGCCGCGCGCCGCTCGATGACCTCTACGCGCCGCTGCGCGCGGCGGCCCTGTCGTGAGCCGCCTGCGCTTCCTCACCGCCGGCGAGTCGCACGGCCCCGCGCTGGTCGGCATCCTCGACGGCCTGCCCGCGGGCCTCGCGCTCGCCGCCGCGCACTTCGAGCGCGACCTGCAGCGGCGCAAGCTCGGCTACGGCCGCGGCGGGCGGATGAAGATCGAGCCCGAGGAGCCGCGCATCCTCGCGGGCGTGCGGCACGGGCAGACGCTGGGCAGCCCGCTCGCGATCCTGATCGAGAACGTCGATCACTCGAAGGCGTGGTCCGAGCGCATGGCGGTCGAGGACGCCGATTTTTCCCTGCGCGGCAAGGAGGTCACGCTGCCGCGGCCCGGCCACGCAGATCTGACCGGGGCGGTGAAGTTCGGCCACCGCGACCTGCGGAACTCTCTCGAGCGCGCCTCCGCGCGCGAGACGGCGATGCGCGTCGCGCTTGGCGCGGCGGCGCGGCGCCTGCTCGACGAGCTGGATATTCGCGTCGGCTCGTGGGTCACCTCGATCGGCGCGGCGCATTCGGCGCTGGTGGTCGACGGCGACGACCCCGAAGCGCTCGCGCTGCGCGCTGATGGTTCCCCAGTGCGCTGCCTTGACCCGGACGCCGAGCCGGCCTTCATCGCGGCGATCGTCGCGGCGCAGAAGCAGCGCGACACCATCGGCGGCACCTTCGAGGTGCGCGCGACCGGCGTGCCGCCCGGGCTGGGCAGCTATACGCAGCACGACCTCAAGCTCGACGGCGTGCTCGCGCGCGCGCTGGCGTGCATCCCCGCCATCAAGGCGGTCGAGCTGGGCGACGGCTTCCGCGGCGCGACGCTCCTCGGCTCGCAGGTGCACGACCCCATCGCGCGGCTCGGCGGCGGCTTTTCCAGGCCGTCCAATCACGCCGGCGGGCTCGAGGGCGGCGTCACCAACGGCGAGCCGCTCTTCCTGCGCGCGTCGATGAAGCCCATCGCCACCGTGCCGGCCGCGCTGGGCAGCGTCGATCTGCTGACCGGCCTTCCCGACGCCGCGCACGTCGAGCGCAGCGACACCTGCGCCGTGCCCGCCGCCGCGGTCGTCGGCGAGGCGATGATCGCGCTGGCGCTCGCGGACGCGCTCCTGGACAAGCTCGGCGGCGATTCGATGGACGAGCTGCACGCGAGCCTGCGCGAGGTGTGGCGGCGCTCCCGGTTGCTCGAAGGGCATGTCTTCCTCTGCGGCCTGCCGGCGGCGGGCAAGTCCACCGTGGCACCGCTCGTCGCCCAGATGCTTGGGATCCCAAGCATCGACCTCGACGGCCGGCTGGGCGACATTCCCGCCCTCTTCGCTGCCGGGGGCGAGGCGGGCTTTCGCGCGCGCGAGGTGACGGCGCTGCAGGAAGTGCTCGCGGGTCCGCGCAGCGTGATCGCGCTCGGCGGCGGTGCGGTCCTCTCGCGATCGGTGCGGCTCGCGGTCCGCCGCAGCGGCCACCTCGTCTGGCTGCGCGCACCGGCGGAGCTGTGCGTTGCGCGCGCCGGATCCTCGCCCCGTCCGCTGCTCGCCGGCGATCCGGCGGCGCGGCTCGCCGAGCTGGCGGCAGAGCGCAATCCTCTCTACGCCCGCCTCGCCGACGCAGCCGTGGACGTGCCCGGGCTCTCACCGCAGCAGGTCGCCGCGCTGGTGGTGTCCGCGCTGCAGGCGCTGGAGGCGCAGCGTGCCCACCGCTGACGGCAGCCAGCTCGGCCCGACGCGGGCTGGCGACACCGCGCCCGCCGCGGACTTCAGCGTCGAGTTCCCCTCGGGAGAGCGGACGCGCGTGGTCGTCGGGCCTCTCTCGCTGCTGCCCGATCTGGCGCGCGATCTCGGCGCGCGCGCCGGCCTGCTCTGCGACGCGAAGCTGATCGCGCTCCATGGCCCCGCGCTGCGCGCCCTCACGCCGGCCTTCGGCGAGCTGCTGGCGCGACCCGTCACCGAGGCGCGCAAGTCGCTCGCCGAGGTCGAGGCGATGTGCGAGGTGCTCTCCGCCCGCGGTGTCGGGCGCGACGGCTTCGTGGTCGCCGTCGGCGGCGGCGTGCTCACCGATCTGGCGGGCCTCGCCGCCGCGCTCTACCTGCGCGGCGTGCCCTGGGTCTCGGTGCCGTCCACGCTGCTTGCGCAGGTAGATGCCGGCCTGGGCGGCAAGACAGGCGCGAACCTGGGCGCCGGCAAGAACCTGGTCGGCGCGTTCCACCAGCCGCGGGTGGTGCTCTGCGATCCGGCGCTGCTCGCGACGCTGCCCGAGCGCGAGCGCTGGAGCGGGCTCGCCGAGGTGGTCAAGTGCGCGCTGCTCGAGCCCTCGATGCTCTCCGCCTGCGAGGCGCTGCTCGACCGGGCCGCGGCCGGAGAGTCCCAGGCGCTCGCGCCGCTCATCGAAGCGTCGCTGCGCCACAAGGCGCGGGTGGTCTCAGCCGACGAGCGTGAAGGCGGCGCGCGCGCATTCCTGAATCTGGGACATACCGTTGGCCACGCGCTCGAAGCGGCGACCGGCTACGCGCGGTTCACGCACGGCGAAGCGGTGGCGTTCGGGCTGCGCTCTGCGCTCGAGCTCTCACGGGCGCGGGGAATGCTCGACGCGCCTTCGCACGCGCGCGCCATGCAACTCGTCTCGCGGCTGCGCGTTCCCCAGGCGCGGCTCGACGGCAGCGAGCGCGAGCGGGCGCTGGCGGCGCTGACCCGCGACAAGAAGGTCAAGGCGGGCCAGGTGCGCTTCGTGCTCCTGCGCGGGCTCGGCGCGCCGGAGCTCGCCGAGGTCGAGCCGGCCGAGTGCCTCCGCGCGCTCGACGCCGCGCTCGCGTAAAGAGGTCGTCATGGCATTGCACCTGCTGCTCCTGAACGGCCCGAACCTGAACCTGCTCGGCGAGCGCCAGCCCGCCGTCTACGGCACCACCACGCTCGCCCAGCTCGAGACCCTGGTCACCGCGCGCGCGCAGGAGCTGGGCGCCACGGTGCGCGCTTATCAATCGAATCATGAAGGCGCATTGATCGATAAGCTCCACGAGGCGCGCAAATGGTCGCAGGGCTGCATCTTCAATCCCGGCGCCTATACGCACTATTCATATGCCCTGCGCGACGCGATCGCCTCGGTGCCGCAGCTCCGCGTGGTCGAGGTGCACCTGAGCGACCTCTCGAAGCGCGAGCCGTTCCGCCACGCGAGCGTCATCGCCGACGTCGTCGCCCACCGCATCATGGGCAAGGGCGTGGCGGGGTATCTCGAGGCGGTCGAGTGGCTCGTCTCCGGCGGAAGGAAATGACCGCGACGCCTGCGCAGCCTCGCTCTCGCGGCACGTAAGCTGCCGGTTGTCAACCAGCCGGGCGATTGACCGCTTGCCCCACCCGCGCTTACCTTCTCCCCCTTCCACCTGGCGTGGAATCCTTCAAGGGGGACACTCGATGCGCTTCTTTCAACAAGCAGTGGCCGCGCTCGCGCTCGCCGCGACCGGAGCCCAGGCACAGGGGATCGGCCGCTTCGTGCGGACGCCGGCCCCGGACCAGGTCGTTGCCGACGACGGCGGCGGCGCGGCCGCGAGCGCCGGTGCCTCCGACGGCCTGACCGTGGTGCTCAAGCTTGCCGGCGATCCGGTCGCGGTGGTGCAGGCGCGTGCGCCGGGCAAGACTCTCAGCGTTGCCGAGAAGGCGCGGATCGAGAGCGACCTGTCGGCGCAGCAGCGCAACCTGATCCCGATGATCGAGGCCAACCGCGGGACGGTGCTCGCCACCTTCCAGAACGCCATCAACGGCATCAAGGTGCGTATCCCCGCGGGCCGGCTCGCGGCCTTCGCCACCCTCCCCGGCGTCGTCGGGGTGAAGAGCGTGCGGGTGCATACGCTCAACAACGCCACCAGCGTTCCGTTCATCGGCGGCGACGCGGCCTGGGGCGCGACCGGCTTCCACGGCGAGAACATCAAGATCGCCATCATCGACACGGGCATCGATTACACCCACGCCAACTTCGGTGGACCCGGCACGGTGGCCGCGTTCAACGCCGCCGCCGCGACCTCCACGTTGCCTGCGGACCCCGCCCTGTTCGGACCCACCGCGCCCCGCGTGAAGGGCGGCACCGACCTGGTCGGCGACGCCTACGACGCCAACATTCCGGGCAGCGTCCCGGTGCCGGACTCCAACCCACTCGACTGCAATTCCCACGGCAGCCACACCGCCGGGACCGCGGCGGGCTCCGGCGTGCTCGCGAACGGCACCACCTTCCACGGCCCGTATGACGCCAGCACGCCCGGGCAGAAGTTCACCGTCGGCCCCGGCGTCGCCCCGCTCGCCGACCTCTACTCGGTGCGCGTCTTCGGCTGCAGCGGCTCGACCAACGTGGTCACCGACGCCATCGACTGGTCGGTCAAGCACGGCATGCAGGTCATCAGCATGTCGCTGGGCGCGAACTTCGGCGACGAAGACAGCTCCGACGCCGAGGCCTCCGAGAACGCCGCGGAGGCGGGTGTGATCGTGGTCGCTGCCTCGGGCAACGCCGGCTCCGCGCCCTACATCACCAGCTCTCCTGGGGCGGGCGACAAGACCATCAGCGTCGCGGCGATGGATACCACCTCGCCGGCGTCGTTCGGCCGCGTCCAGCTCGCGCTCACGCCGGGCGGCAACGTCCTCGCGCAGAACTCGAATAACGCGCCGGTCACCGACGGCACCTCGCTGCAGGTGGTGGTCCTCCGCACCTCGTCGGGCGCAGTCTCGCTCGGCTGCAATGAGGCGGAATACGTCGATGCGAAGATCGCCGGCAAGCTGGTCGTCACCAAGCGCGGCATCTGCGCGCGCGTCGATCGGGCCACCTTCGGACAGCGCCACGGCGCCGCCGCGGTGGCGATGATCAACAGCTCCGCCGCGCTCCCGCCCTTCGAGGGCGCCATTCACGGCGTCACCATTCCGTTCCTCGGCGTCAGCAAGACCAACAGCGCGGCGCTGGCCGGGGCCTCGAGCGCCGTCCTCTCCAATGCCCCGGCAATTCCCAATCCCAGCTACCACGCCTTCGCGAGCTTCAGCTCGGCCGGCCCGCGCTCGAACGACGGCGTCCTCAAGCCTGACATCACCGGCCCGGGCGTGAACATCGTCTCCAGCCTGATGGGCACCGGCACCGAGGGTGCTGCCTTCTCCGGCACCTCGATGGCGACCCCGCACGTCGCGGGCGTCGCGGTGCTGGCGCTGCAGGCGCACCCGGGCTGGGATCCGGCCGACGTGCGCACCGCCATCCTCAACACCGCGGACGCCTCGGTGGTCCACGGCTTCGCGGTCTCGCGCGGCGGCTCAGGCGTGGTCGAGGCCCTGCCGGCGGTGCAAACCTCGGTGGTGGCGCGCGATGCGCGGCGCGATGCGGCCAACCTGAGCTTCGGGGTGGTCGAGTTCGGCCGTGACGTCACCGTCGAGCGCGAGTTGCTGGTGCGCAACCTCGGCGAGAACGACGCCCGGTTCGACGTGTCCGCGGTTCCGGTGGGCGGCTCGCCGCACACGGTGGAGCTCGGCCGCCAGCACATCACCATCGACGGCGGCGAGAGCCGTCGCATCCGGGTGGCGCTCCACGTGCCCGCGGCGACGGCCGGAGACTCGAGCGCTTTCCGCGAGGTGGCCGGCCTCATCGTCCTGACGCCCAGCCGCGCCAATCCCGAGGAGGAGGACGACGCGAACGGCGCGACCACCTCCCTGTCGGTTCCCTACTACCTCATCCCGCGGGCACGCTCGGCGGTCGAGGCGCGGATCCACGGCGACTTCGGCCCGGCCACGCCAGCAGCGACTGTGAGCCTGCACAACGAGTCCTCGCAAATCCCCGGCACCGCGGACGTCTACGCCTGGGGCCTGCGCGGGAGCAACGAGACGGCCGGCCGCTTCGGCGTGCGCGCCGTCGGCGTCCAGTCGTTCGACGATCCGTCGCTCGGCAAGGTGCTGGTCTTCGCGGTCAACACCTTCAAGCCCTGGTCGAACGCAGCCCCGGGCGAGTTCGACGTGCTGGTCGACACCAACGGCGACGGCAAGCCGGACTTCGCGGTGGTGGCGGCGGACTTCAACGCGGTGCTCGGCATCGCCGCGGGCCAGACCGCGGTGGCGGTCATCGACCTCGCGACCTCGCAGTTCGTCAGCATCAACTTCCTCGCCGCCGCGCCGACCGACGGCTCGACCATGCTGCTGCCGGTGATCGCGAGCGACCTCGGCCTCAGCGCGGCGAAACCACGCCTCGCGTACACCATCAACAGCTTCGATGGCTTCACCAGCGGGTTCGACCAGATCAGCGTGCCAGCGAAGTTCAACGCCTTCCACAACTCGATCACCACCGGCGACTTCGCCGTCCTGGCGCCGGGCGCGAGCGCGACCGTGGCGGAGACCATCGATCCGGCGGAGTGGGCGCAGAGCCCGGCGTTGGGCTTGATGATCGTCTCGCTCGACAACTTCTCGGCGGGGCGCAAGGAGCAGCAGTCGATCCTGCTCACGGTTCCGCACGACTAATCGCCGCGAGCTGGTGAAGGAGGCCCGGCGGCGCTCGCGCGCTTCCGGGCCTTCTTCTTTTTTGCGCTCCGGACTTCGAGCTTCAGAGCGCGGCGCGCAGCGAGCGGACCAGCTCGGCCACCGCCGCCGCGCCCTGCTGGTGGTGCAGCGCGACGATGGCGCTGCCGACCACGATGCCGTCGGCGTGGCCCTTGAGCGCGGCGGCCTGCTCGGGGGAGGAGATGCCGAAGCCGACCGCCACCGGCGCGGCCGAGAGCGCGCGCAGATCGCGAAGCTTTGAGCGCAAATCTTCCGGGAGCGCCGCCCGCGCGCCGGTCACGCCGGTGACGCTGACGTAATAGAGAAAGCCGCGCGCGGTCGCGGCGATGCGCGCGGCGCGTTCGGGCGAGGTGGTCGGCGCCACCAGCGGCACCAGGTCGATGCCGACGGCGGCCAGGGCGTCGCGCACCGGCCGCGCCTCCTCGAGCGGGAGGTCCGGGAGGATCACCCCGGCGATCCCGGCGCGCGCGGCCGCCGCGGCGAAGGCCTGCACGCCCATCGATTCGACCTGGTTCATGTAGCCCATCGAAACCAGCGGCGCGCGCAACTGGAGCGCACCCGCCTCGGCGAAGAGCAGCCGGAGCGTCGCGCCGGAGGCAAGCGCTCGCGTCGCGGCGGCCTGCAGGGTGGGCCCGTCGGCGATGGGGTCGGAGAAGGGCAGGCCGAGCTCGATCACGTCGGCGCCGGCTCCATCGATGGCCTTCAATAGAGCCGCGGTGTCGCCGTCGCCGCCCATCGCGTAGCAAACCAGCGCGGTGCGGCCTTCGGCGCGCGCTTGCGCAAATGCGTCGGAGAGGCGGCTCATTTCGATAACGCCTTGGTAATGGTGTCGAGGTCCTTGTCGCCGCGGCCCGAGAGGTTCACCACCACGAAGTCGAGCTTGGGCAAGAAGCGCAGCGCCGCGATGGCGTGCGCCGACTCCAGCGCGCAGAGGATGCCCTCGCAGCGCGCCAGGTCCTGGAACGCCTGCAGCGCCTCGTCGTCGCTGGCCGCCAGCAGCTCCAGCTTGCCGAGCTCGCGCAGCTGCGACAGCTCCGGCCCGACGCCAGGGTAGTCGAGGCCGGCGCTGATCGAGTGCGCCTCGGCCACCTGCCCGTCGTCGGTCTGCAGCAGGTAGCTGCGCGAGCCATGCAGCACGCCCGGCCGGCCGCGCGCAAGCGACGCGCCGTGCTTGCCCGAGTCGAGGCCAAGGCCCGCCGCCTCGACGCCGAAGAGCCGCGTCGCCTTCTCGGCCGCGAAGCGGTGGAAGGCGCCGATGGCGTTCGAGCCGCCGCCGACGCAGGCGACCACCGCGTCGGGCAGACGGCCCTCGCGGGCGATCGACTGCTCGGCGATCTCCTCGCCGATGATCTTCTGCAGCTCGCGCACCAGCACCGGATAGGGATGCGGGCCGGCCGCGCTGCCGATGCAGTAATAGGTCGACCGGACGTTGGTGACCCAGTCCCGGATGGCCTCGTTCATCGCGTCTTTCAAAGTCCGCGAACCGGCGTTGACCGACCGCACCTCGGCGCCGAGCAGGCCCATCCGGGTGACGTTGGGCGACTGCCGCACCACGTCCTCGGCGCCCATGTAGACCACGCACTCGAGGCCGAGCAGCGCGCACACCGCCGCGGTGGCGACGCCGTGCTGGCCGGCGCCCGTCTCGGCGATGACGCGCTTCTTGCCCATCCGCCGCGCCAGCAGCGCCTGGCCGAGCGTGTTGTTGAGCTTGTGCGCACCGGTATGGAGCAGGTCCTCGCGCTTCAGATAGACGCGCGCCTCGAGGCCGAGCGCCTTCGCCAACCGCTCGGCGTGGAAGAGCGGCGTGGGCCGGCCCGCGTAGTTTTGCAACAGATCGACCAGCTCGTTCCGATAACCCTGGTCGGCGCGCGCCAGCGTCCAGGCGGCCTCCAGCTCGTCGAGCGCGGGGATCAGCGTCTCGGGAACGAACCGGCCGCCGAACTCTCCGAAGCGGCCGCGCGCATCCGGCGGCGACTGGACTTCTTTATCGAAGATTCTCAATTGAGCTCCTCACCGCCTGAACGAACGCGCGCACCTTCGCGGCGTCCTTGAAGCCATCCGATCGTTCGACGCCCGACGCGACATCGACGCCATCGGGGCGCGCCTCCCCGATCGCCTGCGCGACGTTTTCCGGAGTCAGCCCGCCCGCGATGAAGAGCGGCGCCGGGTGCAGCGCACGCGCGCGCGCTGCGAGCGACCAGGCGAACCTCTTGCCCGAGCCTGCGGCGGGTCCGTCGAGCAGGACGCGGGCGGCGGTCGGGCGCTGCGCGAGCGCCTCGAGTGCGCGCTCGTCGGCCAGTTGCAGCGCGGCATAGAGAGGGAGCGCGTCTTCGCCGGAGCCCGCCGCGCTGCCGCCCGAAAGGGCCGGGACCTTGGGAAACCACGCGCCATGGAGTTGCGCCGCGGAGAGGCCAACCGCGCGCGCCGCCGCGGCCACCTCTTCCAGCGTCGCGTCGAGAAACACGCCAACCACGGGGATGCGCAAAGGCAGCACGTCGCGAATGGACCGCGCCTCTTCGAGCGTCACGCGGCGCCGCGACTGCGCCGCGAAGACCACGCCGATCTCGTCGGCCCCCGCCTCGGCGCAGAGCAGCGCGTCCGCGGGCGTGCGCACGCCGCAGAGCTTGATGCGGATCATGCCGACACCAGCAGGCGGGTAGCGATCTCGGGGTCGAACGCGGACGAGAGCGCCTCGCCCACCAGCACCGCGCGCGCGCCCAGCCCGCGCAGGCGGCGCACGTCGTCGCCCGTCTTGACGCCGCTCTCCGCCACCAGCGGCGCTATCTCGCGCGCGAGCGGCGCGAGGCGCTCGAAGGCCCCGGCGTCCACCTCGAGCGTCAGCAAATTTCGGGCGTTGATGCCGAGCAGGTCGGGCTTGCAGGCGCGCGCCTTGGAGAGCTCGTCCTCCTGGTGGATCTCGAGCAGCACCGCGAGGCGCAGCTCGGCCGCGAGCGCGCGCAGAGCGACCAACTCCTCGAGCGGCAGCGCGGCGGCGATCAGCAGGACCGCGTCGGCACCGTGCGCGCGCGCCTCGAAGAGCTGGTACGGCTCGACGAGGAAGTCCTTGCGCAGGGCCGGCAGCGCGCAGGCAGAGCGGGCGGCGGAGAGGTCGTGCAGCGATCCGCCGAAGCTGGTCCGCTGCGTCAGCACGCTCAGGCAGGCCGCGCCGCCGCTCTGGTACGCGCGGGCGAGCGCCACTGGATCGAGGTCGGGGTTGATGGCTCCCTTGCTCGGCGACGAGCGCTTGATCTCGGCGATGAGGCCGCTGCCGGAGAGGAGCTTCTGGACGAACGGCCGCGGCGCCGGCGCTGCGAAGGCGCGCTGCCGCACCACCTCGAGCGGCGCTTTCACCAGCCGCTGCGCCATCTCCGCACGCGATTCCTGCACCAGCCGGTCGAG
The DNA here is from genome assembly GCA_043781235.1 of Deltaproteobacteria bacterium. Classification (GTDB taxonomy): domain Bacteria; phylum Myxococcota; class Myxococcia; order Myxococcales; family 40CM-4-68-19; genus JANYKT01. The sequence continues at coordinate 7,304 of JAYWBT010000132.1, read as the reverse complement.
ATGGCTCGCGCTCAGGGCACCGCCCTCGTTCGAGCTCCCGCCGTTCGAGCTCCCGCCGACGGTTCCGCTCACGAGACGACCGCCTTCCGCGCGCGCGAAACCGCGATCAGCTGCTCGAGCCGCGCGAGGGCGGCGCCGGAGTCGATGGCTCGGCGAGCGAGCTCGACGCCGTCGCCGATGGACTCGCAGACGCCCGCCGCCGCAAGCGCCGCGCCGGCATTGATCACCACCGCCGTGCGCTTTCCGCCGGGCTCTCCGCGCAGCACGCCCAGCAGCAGCGCCGCGTTCTGCGCGGGATCGCCGCCGCGCAGCTCCGCGAGCGGCGCGCGGACCAGGCCCACCTCCTCGGGAGACAGCTCGAACTCGCGGACTTGCCCGTCCCGCACCTCGGCAATGCGCGTCGGCCCGCTGGTCGAGATCTCGTCGAGCCCGCCGTCGCCGTGGACCACGAAGGCGCGGTCGCAGCCCAGCTCCACCAGCGTACGCGCCATCACCAGCACCAGCTGCGGCGCATAGACGCCGAGCAGCTGGCGGCGCGCGCCCGCCGGGTTCGCGAGCGGGCCGAGCAGGTTGAAGAGCGTCCGCAGCCCCAGGTCCTTGCGCACCGGCGCGACGTGCCGCATGGCCGCGTGGTGGCTCGGCGCGAAGAGGAATCCGATATCGCACTCGAGGATGCAGGCCGCCACCGCCTCCGGCGGCAGCTCCACCTCGACGCCCAGCGCGGTCAGCACGTCGGCGCTGCCGCACCTCGAAGACACCGCGCGGTTGCCGTGCTTGGCCACGCGCGCGCCGGCCGCCGCTGCCACGAACGCGGCCGCCGTCGAGATGTTGAAGGTGTGCGAGGCGTCGCCGCCGGTGCCGCAGGTGTCGACCAGCCGGTCGAGCGGAACCGCGACTCTCTGCGCGCGGCTCCGCAGCGCCTGCGCCGCGCCGGCGATCTCGTCCGGCGTCTCGCCCTTGATGCGCAGCGCGACCAGCAGCGCGGCGATCTGCGTGACCGGCGCGCCGCCATCGAGCATCGCGTCCACGGCGGCCGCGGCCTGCGCGCGGGTCAGGTGCTTGCCCTCGACGGCGAGGCGGATGGGCTCCTTGAGCACTTCTCAAGCCTCCAGAAAGTTCTCTAGCAGCGTCTGGCCGTCGGGGGTCAAAATCGACTCGGGATGGAACTGCACGCCAAAGAGCGGCAGGCGCTGGTGGCGCAGGGCCATCACGATGCCGTCCTTGGTGCGGGCGGAAACCTTGAGCTCCTTCGGCAGCGTGCGCTCCTCGACCACCAGCGAATGGTAACGGCCGACCAGCAGCTTGCGGGGCACGCCGCGAAAAAGCTGCGAACCGTCGTGCACGATCTCTTCGGCCTTGCCGTGCACCGGCCCGCGCGGCGCGCGCACCACCCGGGCGCCGAAGGCCTGGCCGATGCTCTGGTGGCCGAGGCAGACGCCGAGCAGCGGCACCGGCCGCCGAGGCCGTGGGTATCCGTTGAGGCCGCAGACGCGCTCGATCAGCTCGACGCAGACCCCGGCCTCGTCGGGCGTGCAGGGACCGGGGGAGAGCACGATCCGGTCGGGCGCGCTTTCGATAATTTCCAAAGCGGTCAGAGCGTCGTTTCGCAAAACTTCGGTAACCGCGCCCAGCTCGCCCAGGCGCTGGACCAGATTGTAGGTAAACGAATCGTAGTTATCGATCAGCAGCGCCCTGAGCGGGCGCGCCCGGCGCGGGGCCGCCTTCGCCGTCATCGGGCCGCTCCTGCAACCGCGCCGTAGGCCGCGCCCACCGAGGCGCGGACCTTGGCCAGCACCTCGCGCCACTCGGCGTCCGGGTCGCTGTCGGCCACGATGCCCGCGCCGGCGTGGGCGAAGAGCCGCCCGCCCGAGCGGAAGAGCGTGCGGATGGCGATGGCGAGCTGCACGTCGCCCGCCGAGGAGAACCAGCCCACCGCGCCGCCGTAGGGCCCGCGCGGCACCACCTCCAGCTCGTCGATGATCTCGAGCGCGCGGATCTTCGGCGCGCCCGAGAGCGTGCCCGCGGGAAAGGCAGCGGCGAACGCATCGACCGCCGAGACGCCCGGCCGCAGCTCGCCCTGCACCTCGCTGGTCAGGTGCATGACGTGGCTGAAGCGCTCGGTCTCCATCAGCCGCTGCACCTTCACCGAGCCGATCTTCGCCACCCTGCCGATGTCGTTGCGCCCGAGATCGACCAGCATGGTGTGCTCGGCGCGCTCCTTCGGGTCGCCCTGCAGCTCGGCTTCGAGGCGCAGATCTTCCTCGGTGGTGACGCCGCGGCGGCGCGTGCCGGCGATGGGCTTGACCGTCATGCGGCCCTGCGCGACCTCGAAGAGCAGCTCGGGCGAGGCGCCGAACAGCTCGCGGCCGCCCAAGCGCAAATAAAAGTGGTAGGGCGCGGGCGAGGCAGCGCGCAGCGTGCGGTAGAGGGAGAACCCGTCGCAGTCGGGCAGCTCGAAGCGCTGGCTGAGCACCACCTGGAAGAGATCGCCGGCGCGAATGTATTCGAGGGCGCGCTTGACCGCGGCTTTGTAGTGGCGCTCGCCGCCGCCGAGCGGCCGCGGCTCGGGGAGGCTGTGCTTGCCCCGCCCGTCGCCGAACAGCTTCGCGCCCAGCGACTGCGCCGCGGGCCGGGTCAGCTCCTGCGGCCAGCGCGCGTCCGGGTGCGAGAAGACGCGCAGCACGCGGTCAGCCAGCGCTTGCGCCCGCTCCCCGGCGTCGGGGCCGGTGGCGATGGCCCAGGTGCGGCCCTGCCGGTGGTCGAAGGCGACCAGCTCGCGCACGTATAAAAGATCCGCCTCGGGAAAGAGCGGGTCGGGCCCGAGCCGCGACGGGAGCCGCTCGGTCCAGGCCGCCGCGCCCCAGCCGAGATAGCCGACGAAGCCGCCGCAGAAGGGCGGCAGGCCGGGGTCGCGCGGGGCCGCGATGAGCTCGAGCGCTGCGCGGAGTGCGTCGAGCGGGCGCTCCGGCAAGGTGCCGAATCCGGGCAGCGGCTTGACCTCGAGGGCGCCGCCGCGCGCGGTGAGACGCGGTGCCGAGGCGCCTGGCGTGCGCCGGCCGTCGCGCGCTCCGCCGCCCACGCCGACGTAGCTATAGCGGCCCAGCGCGCCTTCGAAGAGGAAGGCGTCGCCGCCGGGCTCTTGCTGCTGATCGAGGAGACAGAAGACGCCGAAAGGCGTCAGCAGATCGCCGGGCAGCTCAACCGATGCGGTGCGGGAGGGCGTGCGCACTCCAAAGCCCACTCCGGGTCTGGGTCTTCATGGGCGCGGACTGTAGCGGCCAGGCGCCATCGGGCGCAAGCAGATCCTTGGGCCGTGCTACAAGCCCGCGCGTGACCTCGCCCGCCCGGCGCATCGCAGCGGACGTGCTCCTGCGAGTCGAGCAGGGGGGCGCCTTCGCCAACCTCGCGCTCGACGGCGCGCTGCGGTCGGCGGGAGTGCTCGAGCCGCGCGAGGCGTCGCTCGCCACCGAGCTGACCTACGGCTCGTTGCGCTGGCAGCTGCAGCTGGACCGCACCATCGCCGCGCTCAGCGATCGGCCGCCCCAGGAGGTCGAGGTGCCGGTGCGCATCGCGCTGCGGCTCGGCGTCTTCGAGCTGCTCCACCACCCGCGGGTGCCGGCGCGCGCGGCGGTCAACGAAGCGGTCGAGCTGGTGAAGGAGCTCGGCGCCGCCAAGGCGAGCGGCTTCGTGAATGCATTGCTGCGCCGGATCGCCGAGACGCGCGCGCCGCCCGCGCCGCCCTCACGCGAGGTGGACCCCGCCGGTCACGTCGCCGCGGTCACCGCGCACCCGCGCTGGCTGGTCGAGCGCTGGATCGCCTGGCTCGGTCTCGAGGAGACGGAGAAGCTCTGCGCCGCAAATCAGATCCTGGCGCCCGCCGTGGTGCGCGTGGTGCGCGGCAAGGGGACGGTCGCGCACGCGGCCGAGATGCTGCGCGCGGCGGGCGTCGAATCGCAGCCGGGCCGCTACTCGCCGGACGCGCTGGTGCTTGCCGCGGGTGCGCCGCCCGCGCTGCACCTCGAGGGGCACGGGGAAGGTCTCTTCCAGGCGCAGGACGAGGCGGCGCAGCTGGTTTCTTTGTACGCCGCGCCTGCGCCGGGCAGCCGCGTGCTCGACGCCTGCGCGGCACCGGGCGGCAAGGCGTGCCACCTCGCCGAGCTCGTCGGCCCCTCCGGCAGCGTGCTCGCGATCGATCTGCATGCCCGCAAGGCGCTGGGCATCGTCGAGCAGGCGCGCAGGCTGGGCCTCACGAACCTGCGCGCGCTCGCCGCCGACGCGACGCTGCCCATTCCCGGTGAGGCGGACGGGAGCTTCGATCTGGTCCTGGTGGACGCCCCCTGCTCGGGACTGGGCACGCTCCGCCGGCACCCGGAGGTCAAGCTGCGGCGCACACCGGCCGACGTGGACCGGCTGGCCTCCCTGCAGGCCCGCATCCTGGCGCAGGCGGCCAAGGCCGTCCGGCCCGGCGGGCACCTCGTCTTCGCGATCTGCACGCTGACTCCCGAAGAGTGCGACGAGCAGGTGGAGCGCTTTCTGGCCGCGCACCCTGAGTACCGCGAGGACCCACCGAACTGGTCTTCCGGCCAGGGAACCGGATCCCCAACCTGGTCAATCGACCCCGGCGCATTGGGCGATTGCCTCGATGATCGCGGCCGCCTGCGCACGCTGCCCCACCGCACCGGCACCGACGGCTTCTTCGCCGTGCGGCTGCTCCGGGGAAACGCATGAGGGATGCATGAAGTCACCGATCCGGATCGCACCGTCCCTGCTCTCCTGCGACCTCGCGCGCATCGGCGAGGAGATCGGCGCCGTCGAGGCCGCAGGCGCGGACCTGATCCATGTTGACGTGATGGACGGCCGCTTCGTGCCCAACATCACCTGGGGCCCGCCGGTGGTGGCCGCGATGAAGCGGCACGCGACCAAGCCGCTCGACTGCCACCTGATGATCGTCGAGCCGGAGAAGTACATCGAGGCCTTCGCCAAGGCCGGCGCGGGGCACCTCACGGTGCACGAGGAGACCTGCCCGCACCTGCACCGGACGCTGCAGCAGATCAAGGCGGCCGGGGTCTCGCCGGGCGTCTCTCTGAATCCGCACACGCCCCCGGACGTGCTCGACTACGTGCTCGAGTGCGTGGACCTGGTGCTGATCATGACGGTGAATCCGGGCTTCGGCGGGCAGAGCTTCATCGAGGCGTGCCTGCCGAAGATCGAGCGCCTGGCAGAGACCATCGAGAGGCGCAAGCTGCCCGTCGCCATCGAGGTGGACGGCGGCATCACGCCCGAGACCGCGCCGCGGGTGGTGAGCGCGGGCGCGAGCGTGCTGGTCGCGGGGACCGCGGTGTTTGGCAAGAAGGACTATGCGGCCGCGATTCGCGACCTGCGCTTCGCCGCGGAGCAGGCGCGCTGAGGCGCGCCCTTGCTGGATCACGCTCCAGTGCGTGGTCTGCGGACCGGCCCCTCAGTGGAGCGTGCGCGCGGGCTTGGTCGCGATCAGCGTCCAGAACTGCCGCGTCAGGAGACCCATCGTGCGCTCGGAGAGCGGCGCGAACTGCAGACCGTGGACGGTCGCGAGGTCGAGCTTGCCCTCGCAGAGCTTTTCGATCTCGGTGCGCAGCCAGGCGCGGCGCGTGAGCGTGAGCCCGTGCGCGGCGAAGAGCGTCTGCAGCGCCGGCCACGAGGCGCGCGTGGTCGAGAGCGCCTGCACGTTGGTGTCGATGGCGACCACCTCGGTGATCGGCAACACGCGCGCGCCGAGGCCGAGCCGGGTCGCCTCGGTCTGCAGGTCGGCGAAGCGGATCGACCAGCCGCCCGCGGTGGGGATCGGCTCGGTCTTCGGGTCGCCGAAGTCCGAGAGGTAGAGGATGCCGCCCGGCGCCAGCGCTCGCGCCGCCTCGCGCACCAGCTCGAGCGCGCCGCGGTTGACGATGCGCTCGCCCTCCGTCGCCGAGCCGAGCAGGGTCGCGATCTCGCTCGCCACGAGGAGATCCACGCTCTCGTCCTGCAGCGGCAGGAGCCGCGCGTCTAGCGCAGGGTCGGCGCGCTTCGCCAGCGGATCGAAGCTGGCGAACTGCACTTCTTTGGGCAGCGCGTTCTTCAGCGCCGCGCCGAAGCCCTGGCCGGCGACCTCCAGCTCGACCGCGCTGGGCACGCGGTTTTTGACTTCCTTGAAGGCGCCGCGCTGCTCGAGCGCCTGCGCGAGAGCCTCCGCGAAGCTCTTTCCGCGCAGCGCCGGATGCGGGTCGCGGAAGAGCGAGACGAAGCTCGCGTCGTCCTCCTGCGCCCCCGTGGGCGCAGGTCCGCCGGCGGCATACGCGCGCGCGTCGGGCAGCTCCGGATAGGGCATGGTGGACTCGGCCGCCGGGTTCAGCTGCACGCCGCCCTGCGAGGCCGGCTTGGCGAGAATTTTCAAAGCCGCCACGTCGGCGCGCGCGAGCCGCAGCAGCGCCGGGAGCGCTTGCGGGCCGGCGTCGCCCAGCACTTGCCCGAGTGTGCGCTCGCCGTCGCAGCGATCGAAGAGGGCGGCCGTGGTCTCGTCCAATTCGAGCGGCTTTCCGTCGCGACCATAGAGCGTGATCTTCGGGAGCACGCGCTGGTAGACGGCGCCGCGAGGGATCCGCGGGATGCCGTTCAGCAGCGGCGACAGCTCGTCCACGTTACGGCCGGCGGTGCCGGTGCTGACCAGGAAGCGCCGCGAGCGCAGGATGGGGACGAAGTCCTCGATCTGCTCCTTGCTCAAGCCCGCGGGCGGAGCCTTCGCCACCTCCGCCTCCTCGCGGGGCGGGTCGAACGCGAGCAGCAGCGCCAGCACGTCGCGGCTCATCTCGGCGACGTCGCCCGTGAGCCCGTGCCAGACGAACGCCGCGTCGCCGCGAGCGTGAAACGAGAGGTGGCGGGAGAGCGCGAGCACGATGGCCTCCGAAGGCTGAGCAAGCATGCCACGCCGCCCGCCTCCGGGGGCCGGGAAACAAGTCAGCCGCTGCCGCGCTTTGACCCGTCCAGCGATCCCGCACCCTCTTGGCGGGCAGCAGGGCCGGTGGCAGAGCGGACAGTCCGCGGGTTGACGCGAGGCGCGGCTTGAGTTACTTCCGCTGCCCCGTTTCGGCGGGGTGCTGTCGGGGAGTGGCTCAGCCTGGTAGAGCACCTGGTTCGGGACCAGGGGGTCGCAGGTTCGAATCCTGTCTCCCCGACTCATTGAAGGCCGCGTTTTCACGGAGGAATCCGGCGAAGGCGCGGCCTTCTCCTTTTGTGACTTTGAGGTTTTGGGACACAGGTGGGACATGGCGCAGCGATTTCTGCTGCGGAAA
>JAYWBT010000131.1:0-33342 GCA_043781235.1 Deltaproteobacteria bacterium | reverse complement strand
CCGGCGCAGCGGGACGGCGAGCAGGACGCCGAGGCAGCCGGCGATCGAGAGCCAGCCGAAGATCTGCCACGGCCCGAGGTGGATCGAGAAGCCGAGCTCGGGCTTGGCGTTGAGCATGTCCATCGCGGCCAGCACGACGCACATGAAGCCGGCCTCGCCCGCGGCGGTGCCGGCGGTCTGGACCAGGTTGTTCTCCCAGCGCGTGCCGCGCACGCCGGTGAAAAAGCCGATGCCGCTCAGCGCGAGATAGCCGAAGAACGCGCTCACCACCGAGATGTTGGGGCCGTAGCCGATCTTGAGGACGACATACGGATAGGTGGCGCCGATCAACGCGGCCACCCCCATGCCGGTGAGGATGGCGCGCGGGGTGAGCTCCAGGCGCGGCCGGCCGGTCGCGGGGTCGAAGTGCGCCGGGAGCGCGCCCGACTGCACCGGGAGCGGAGTCGACTGCGCGGAGTCTGCGCTTGCCTGCGCGTGGCTGCCGCTCGACGGCAGCGGCTGGGAGGCGCCCTCGTCGGGGGCGTCGGTCGCCCCCGCTTTGCTTGCGTCGGTCGGTCTGGCCTCGGCCATGATGATCCGTCTCCCTATTCGCCCAGGATTGCGGCGAGGATGCGCTCGAGCTCCTGCGGGGTGGCGTAGCGGATCTCGAGCGTCCCTGCCCCTCCCTTGTCCTTCAGCTCGACCTTGGCGCCCAGCTTGCGCTGCAGCTTTTCGACCACCTGGCGGGTGTGGACCGTCTTCTCGCCGCCTTCCTTCCGGGCGCCGCGCTTGCTCTTGAGGCGCTGCACCAGCGCCTCGACCGCGCGCACGCTGAGGCCTTCGGCGATGACCTTCTCGGCGGCCTTCTTGAGGTCGCCCTCTTCGGGCAGCGCCAGCAGCGCGCGCGCGTGGCCCATGCTCAGCGCCCCGGCGGCGATGGACTGCTTGATGGCGTCGGGGAGCCGCAGCAGACGGAGCGCGTTCGCGACGGTGGAGCGCTCCTTGCCCACGCGCTGCGCCAGCTCCTCTTGCGTGAGGCCGTGCTCCTCGACCAGGCGGCGGTAGGCCTCGGCCTCCTCGACAGGGTTCAGGTCCTCGCGCTGGATGTTTTCGATCAGCGCGATCTCGAAGGCCTCCTTCTGGGTGACCTCCTTGACCATCACCGGCAGCTCGCGCAGACCCGCCTTCTGCGCCGCGCGCCAGCGCCGCTCGCCGGCGACGATGATGTAGCCCTCCTGGGCCCGGCGGACGATGAGCGGGAGCAGCACGCCCTTGCTGCGAATGGACTCGGCGAGCTCGTTGAGGTGCAGGTCGTCGAAATGGCGACGCGGCTGCGCCTTGTCGGGGTTGATCTCTTCGATGCCGAGGTTCATCACGCCGCGGCGCTCGGCGGGAGAGCCGCCGGGGATCAGCGCGCCGAGGCCGCGGCCGAGGGCTGGACGCTTGCTGGCTGCCTTGGGATCGATCATCGGTTCACCTGCGGAGTTGTCCAGGGGAAGGTCGATGCGGGGGCGCGCCCGTTGCGGGCGGGAGCGGTTTGTTGAAGGCGTGCCGCCCGCTCTGGCCCGGAGCCTCGCGCGCGCGCATTGCGGAGGCCGCGCATGGGGGCGCTCACCGTCGCCCCCACTGGCCGGCCGCGGCACCGTGGGGCGTGGCGGGCCCGGGCGTGGTGGCCGCGTGGCGGGTCAGGAATTCGCTGGCGAGCGCGAGGTAGCTCTGCGCGCCCTTGGACTCGATGTCGTAGAGGATGATGGGGTGGCCGTGGCTGGGCGCCTCGGAGAGACGTACGTTGCGCGGAATCACCGTCTCGTAGACCTTGCCCGGCAGGTTGCTCCGGACGTCCTTCATCACCTGGCGCGCGAGGTTGTTGCGAACGTCGAACATGGTGAGGACCACGCCATCGAGCTGCAGATCCCGGTTCAGGCTGCCGTGGACGAGCTCGATGGTGCGCAGCAGCGAACCCAGGCCCTCCAGCGCGTAGTACTCGCACTGCAGCGGCACCAGCACGCGGTCGGCCGCGACCAGGGCGTTGATGGTGAGCAGGCCCAGGGACGGCGGGCAGTCGATGAGGATGTAGTCGTAGTCGCCGCGCAACGGCTCGAGCGCGGCCCGGAGCCGGTTCTCGCGCGCGTCCATCTGCACCAGCTCGAGCTCGGCCCCGACCAGGTCCGGGTCGGAGGGCAGCACGGTCAGGTGGGCGACCTCGGTGGAGCGCAAAGCGGAGCGCACGTCGGCCTCGCCGAGGAGCGCGTGGTAGACCGTGGCGCGGTCGGGCTCGTCGCGGGGGATCCCGACGCCGCTCGAGGCGTTGCCCTGCGGGTCGAGGTCGACCAGCAGGCAGCGCTTCTCGGCGACCGCGAGCGAGGCGGCGAGATTGACGGCGGTGGTGGTCTTGCCCACCCCGCCCTTCTGATTGACGATGGCGAGGACGAGCGACATGGACCTCAGAACGGCAAAGAGAGCAGGCCGTGAAGAGCGGCGAGTACCACGCAGCTTCCGCATGGATCAAGGTCTCGCGACCGATTCCCCTTCTCCTCGCTTTGAGGGATCGGTGTTCCACGTGGAACGAAAGGGGCCCCGCCTGCTGTTGGCTCCTGTCTGCCTCCCCCCAGACAGGAGCGTCGGCGGGCGCCGACCGCGAACAGTTTGGAGCTCACCACGCCGGGGCAGCTCGGTGTATCTCCGCGCGTCCGGCCTCGTCCCGTGTCGCATGGTTCAACGCCCGACCGGAATGAACGCTCGCTCTTGAGGAGGGGGTCCTGCGGGAGCCGTCGCATGCGTCCGGTGGCCGTCGTTCTCGACGCGCACGCCAGCGCGCCCAAGGACGGGTCCTGAGAGCGACAGGCCTGCCCGCGACGCTGGATTCCAGGCTCTTCCGGCCGGGCGAGTGCGGCCTGGAAACGATCCCGCCCTGGGCGTCTAAACCAGTCGCTCCCGCGGCCGGCCCCCGTACTGTGGCGCAGTGGGCTGACCATCGAAAATGCGCGGCTCCCCGTTCCAGTTGTCCGGGAGGGGATCCCGCGCTCCCCGGCGATGGCGTCGAAGAGCTCGGGGATTTGGCGCCCGGGCGGCGTTGGAACGCAGGGGCGTGCGACCTCGACCTCGCCGCGCGGGTGCCTCCATGCACCGCGTGCTCAGGCTTGAGCGGGATCTCGTAGGGGTCTGCACGCGCTTGGTGCTGCAGATTACGCGTGCCGCGAGCATGACCAAGTCGCGCGACGGGTGCCGCGGGTGGTGACCAGGGTCGAGGCTCCTGGCGCCGCGAGTGTGACCAAGTCGCGCGACGGGTGCCGCGAGTGATGACCCAGGGTCGAGGCTCCTGGCGCGCTAGTGCGACCAACTCGCAGCTGCCTTGCCCGCGAAGGTGCGGACCGGCGTTCCTGCCTATTTCCGGACGCACACGAGCACCGTCCGGACGCCCGCGAGCACCGTTCCGGGCCCCGCGATCACCCCGGTCGAGCAGCAAAGGCGCTCTCGAAGAGGGGAGGAGCCAAAACACGAGGGTTGGCAGCCATGGCTCGGCCGAGTGATCGCGTGCGGACGGAACGGCTGGTCGCGTGCGCCGGGCAATGTGCAGTTCCCCGGACCTTCCCCTTTGTGTGATGAGTTGTCGGGGCGGTGGTCGCCCGCGGGGCGGCCGGCATGTGCAGTTCCCGGGCCTTCCCCTTGCGTGATGAGGGGGGGTTCCGCGAGCACCAGGCAGGCAACCCGGGCCTTGGGTCCGACCACGCCCGGGCCTCGGAAGAGTCGATCTGCACGGGGACGACGAGGCGGCCTCCAGGTCGCGGGCGACGGTCGTCATCCGGCGACCGGGCTTGAGGAGGTGTCGGGGCCCGAGCGGGTCCTGGTGGCCTGCGGACGGCAGCCGCGCCGTGCAGGGGGTGAAGCAGGCGAGAGGAGACCCACCAGCGGTTCACTCGAGAAGCAGCGCCACGGGGGAGTCCGGCACGCCTGTCTTGCCGAGGTCGTGCAGCAGAACAGCGGTTCACTGGAGAAGCGGCTCCACGGCAGAGCCGTCTCTGTCGCTCCGTGAGGCGAGGCGCCCCCCCCCGGCTGCCAAGAACGAATCGGCGAACAGGCGGCGCCCCGACGGGTCACCGCCGGCCGCTGCCTACCGTAGGGACTTCACGATCGCCTCGGAGAACTGCACCAGGTCGTCCGGCTTACGGCTCGTGACCCAGTTCCCATCCGTCACCACCGCCTCGTCGCGGACGTTGGCGCCGGCCAGCTTGAGGTCGCCCTGCACCGTCGACCAAGCGGTCAGCGTGCGCCCTCTCACCAGCCCCGCAGTCATCAGGATCTGCGGGCCATGGCACACCGCCGCGATGAGCTTCTTCGACCGCTCGAACGCACTGACGAAGTCGACGAACCGGCTGTCGGCGCGCAGGTGATCCGGCGAGTAGCCTCCCGGAATCAGCAAGGCCTGGTAGTCGTCGGCCCTGACGCCATCGATGGCCTTATCCGCCTTGACCCGCTCCTTTCCACCCTTCCCCGCCAGCTCCGCACCGGCCTTGGCGCCGATGACGTCGATCTGGAAGCCCTCCTTCGTCAGCCTGTCGTACGGAACCCGGAACTCAGAGTCCTCGAACCCTTCCGAAAGAATGCACGCGATCCTGCCTCCGCTCATGGTCAACGCTCCTGTGTTTGGGCCCAAAAAGGTGCGAACCGTGCGCGCCGCGCGCCAGCCTCGCCTCCCTCCCTGGCATCCAGGCATCCGGCGGGTCACCCGGCGCCGTTCCACGTGGAACAATGACACGCGGGTGCCCGATTCACCGGTCCGAGGCCTCAAACATGGCGGTAGAGCGCGAGCCGTCGCTGCGCCCCGGAGAACGGCAGCCGGTAGCCCAGCTGCTTCTCCAGCCGGAGCTCCCCGACCGTCTCCGGAACTTCGTCCGAGGGGCCGAGCATGCAGATGGCGATACCCCCGGGCAGCACGTAATTGTCGGCCAACGCGAGCCATCGCTGCGGCGCCCCATAGGCTCGCGCGACCGCGCAGTGCACGCGCGGAAGGTTCTCCTTCGCCGGGTCGCCCTCCAGCCGCACTGCGAAGGCCCGGATCTGCGGTTGCTTGATCTCGGCCAGCACATTCTTGAGAAAAGCGACCTTCTTTTGCATCGAGTCCACCAGCACGACCTCGAGGTCCGGCCGGGCGATCCCGATCGGCAGTCCCGGGAACCCCCCGCCGCTCCCCGCATCCAGCAGGCTGCCGGAGGGAACGAAGGGGACCACGGCCAGCGAGTCGAGGACATGCTTCTCGACCACCTCGCCGGGGTCGGTGATGGCCGTGAGGTTGATGGACTTGTTCCACTTGAGGAGCAGGTCTACGTGCCTGGCCAGCAACCGCACTTTCTCGGCGTCCAGCCGGAGGCCGATGTTCGCTGCACCTTCCTCGAGTTGCTGGAGTTGTGCCTGGTCCACGAGAGCACCTTAATCCGGAAAGAGGCCAGGATGGCCGAACCCGACCAACTGCCGCCGTCTTGGGCCGCCAAGCGCCATCGCTAGTCTCCCCTCCTCCCGTGGCTACGGATCGCCCGCTCCACCTCGAGTTCGTGCGTCGCCAGGTACTGTTCCACCTCGGCGTCGGTGAGCTTCAGGTCGCGGAGGATCCCCTCGTAGAGCGAGCTGGTCTGCTGGCGCCGGTCGCCCGTTCGCCGGTAGAGCAGGGCCTTCAGGACCGCCGCGCCGAGCAGCGGGTTGCGGCGGCGCTTGCCGGTGGACTCGCCCATCGTTCCGCCGCAGCCTTACACGCGCTTGGGGTTGACCGCCACAGTTTGACCGCTCGCCCGGGCCGGGGTGAGCTTGAGCGTCCTGCGCAGGTACATCTGCTGCACGATGGAGAGGATGTTGCTGGTGAAGATGTAGAGAGTGAGGCCCGCAGGATAGGAAAACATCAGCAGCGCGAAGAAGCCGCTCATGGCGAAGCCCATCGTCTTCTGGCTCGGGTTTGACGTGGGGGTGGGCGTGAGCAGCTGGGTGAGGACCATGGTCACGCCCATCGCCACCGGGAGGATGTAGTACGGGTCCCGGGCCGTGAGGTCGTTGATCCAGCCGGGGATGAACACCGAGTTGTAGAGCTCGACGGAGACGCCCAACGCGGTGTAGAGCGCGAACCAGATCGGCATCTGGATCAGCATCGGCAGGCAGCTGCCCATCGGGTTCACGCCGTGCTCCTTGAACAGTTTCATCTGCTCGAGGTTCTGGCGCTGCGTGTCACCGGCGAACTTCTTCTTCATCTCCTCCAGCTGCGGCTGGATGCGCTGCATCTCCTGCATGCTCTTCATTGATTTGTGCTGCAGGGGCAGGGTGATGAGCTTCATCGCGACGGTGAGCAGGATGATGGCGATGCCCCAGTTGTGCGGCGGCACGACCTTGTAGAAGAACTTCATCACCCCGAGCAGCGGGTTGGCGATGATCGACCAGAAGCCCAGGTCGACGGCGTCCTTGAGCGGCGTTGCGACGGCGCCGAGGTCGTCCTGATCCTTTGGACCCTGGTAGGTGATGAACGCAAGTTTAGAGGGAGTGCCGGGAGCCAGCGACAGGGGCGCGGTCAGGATGGCCAGCATCGAGCCCTGCGGCTCCGCGTCGAGGTGGCAGCTCGTCTGCACGTCGGAGGGAGGGACCACGGCGGAGAGAAAGTATTGCTGGTCGATGCCGGCGAAGGCGGCGACGCCGGGGCCGTCCCAGCTGGGCTTCTTGGCGCCGACCGCAACGCGCTCGGTCTTGGAGCCGGACATGCAGATGGTGCGCGCCGGCAGGTTGGAGCGGGAGCTGAAGAAGCCGCCACTGGGCGCCTCGCCGTGGCCCGCCGAGATCACCGCGAACGAGCCCACCATCGCCACTGCCGAGACGACCTCGACCGCCAGGTCTAGCCGGTACGCCGCGGGGTCGAGCGTGAAGGTCTTGACGACCGTGACGCCCCCCGCTTCCGCCTTGAACGATGCCGAGCGGCCGTCGTGCCGAAGGAGCTCGTAGGAGGCGTTCGCCGGAACCAGTTCGGTTCCCGCCGCACCCCTGAAGACGGTCGAGAGCGGCAACGGCTCGCCAGCGCGCGCTTCGACCAGGTTCACCTGCGACTGCTCCTTGTTGCCCTCCTTGTGGAGGGTGAACTTGTCGCCCTTGAGCACCGCCTGTTCCAGCCCGGCCCCGTCGCTGGTGAGCACGATGTGAAGGCGCTCACTCTCCAGCGTCACCTTCTCGGTGGGCCGGCGGGGCGATGTTTCACGTGGAACATCTGCAGCCTTGGCTGCGGCGGCCCCGGCGGAGGACGGCGAAGCGGGCGCGGGAACCGGAGCGGGTGAGGGTGCGGTAACCGCAGGCGCGCTCGCAGCCGAACGCTGCGCCTGCTTCGGCATGAACTGGTACCAGACGAGCGCGACGCCCAGCCAGAGCGCGATGGTGATGAAGAGCCGCTGGTTCATGTCTTTCATGCAGGCCTCGGATGCTGGGTGCGCGCAGGGTCGCGCGGCGGAACGGGATCGGGCCCGCCCTCACAGAAGGGATGGCAGCGGAAAAGGCGGCGCGCCGCGAGCCAGGTGCCGCGGAGGGCGCCGTGGATTTGCAGCGCCTGCTCGGCGTATTGGGAGCAGCTGGGGTAGTAGCGACAAGAGGGGGGAAGGGCGGGAGAGACGAAGCGCCGGTAGATCCAGAGGATCGCGAGCAGCGGCGCCACCAGCAGCTCGCCGAGCACACGCACGCCGGAGAGGGCCAGGCGGGCGCTCGCAGAATTCGCGCGCTCTCTTGTGGGCCCGACGTGGTGGCTCCGATCGTTTCCCGTGCTCATCGGCTTTCTCCTGCCGCCCTGGAGCGCGGTGGCTGGAGAATAAGAGCGCCGCGCCGAGCCCGCCCTGCCGGGTGACCGTTGCCCCTCATGGTCGGGCCTCTCTGCGCATGCGAGCGCCCGCCCGGCGCAGCCACGCGCGCAGCTGCTCGACGGTCGCCGCGCGCGACGACCCGCGGGCAACCAGCACCAGCTCGACCGCGGGCAGCGACGTCAGCTCGTGCCGGATCGCCTCGCGCAGCCGCCGCTTGATTCGATTGCGCACGACGGAATCTCCGACCTTCGATGAGACGGCGAGCCCCACGCGCGCCACCGCGGGCGCCACGCCAGGCGGCCCCTCGCGCGTCGGGTCTGGTTGCCGGGGCGCCCAACTCGCGGCGAGCGGACCCTCCGCGAAGCTCTGTCCGCGCCCCTTGACGGCGAGGTACTCGGACCGCCGCCGAAGCCGCGCCGACTTCGGAAACGACAAAGGCCGCGAGCCACTGGCAGGCAGCGTCATGCCCGCTTCGACAAGGCTACTTCTTCGACGCGCTCACCACGAGCCGCTTGCGGCCCTTGGCGCGGCGGCGCTTGAGGATCTTGCGCCCCGCCGGCGTAGCGTTGCGCTTGCGGAATCCGTGCTCCTTGTTGCGCCTGACTTTGCTGGGCTGGTACGTGCGCTTCACGGCAACTGCCTCCTGATGGGCGAAAAGCGCGGCAAAAAAGCACGCGCCGCGGGTCATGTCAAGGAAGCCCGGCCGCGCGCCGCACTTGATCCCGCGTCGATCCAGCCGGTTCTGCGATCCCACTTGATCCGTTTTCCGCGCCGGTGCTAGGGTCCGCCCCGCTTCACGAACTTGTCTTTTCGGCGGACACTCGAGAGAGCGAACCCACCGGTCAACGAGCTCCTGCAGGCGGGCTCGTAGGGCCAGTTTTTTTCCAATTTTCCGGGGGACTTCCGATGTCTGGCTTCTTGTCCACAGCTGTGAACAAGCCTGTGGACGGCGCGTCCGTCGGGCCAAGCGTCGAAGCAGAAATCGCAGCCGTCGACCTCTGGACCCGCGCCATCGAGCGGCTCAGGGAGCGGCTCTCGCGCCACACCTTCCAGACCTACTTCGAGCCCATCCGGCCGGTCAGCCTGCAGGGCGACGAGCTCACGCTCGCGCACTCGAGCAAGTTCATGATCGACTGGGTGCGCGACAACCTGCTCGACGTGCTGCTCCAGGACATCGAGGCGCAGCACGGCGCGAGTTGCACGGTGAAGTTCGTCGTCCGCGAGCGGCCCGGCAGCGAGCAGGAGGAGCGCGCCGCGGTCCCGGCCCCGCCGCCGCCGCCGGTGACCTCCAGCGAGCCTCCTCCCAGCGCGCGACAGCTCTCCATCAACCCGAAGTACTCCTTCGACAGCTTCGTGGTCGGCCCGTCGAACCAGTTCGCGGTCGCGGCCTGCACCGCCGTCGCCAACTCGCCCGGCAAGGCTTACAACCCGCTCTTCCTCTACGGCGGAGTGGGCCTCGGCAAGACGCACCTCGTGCACGCGGTGGGAAACCATGCGCTCAAGGCCAACCCGCACTGCCACGTCGTCTACCTGTCGAGCGAAGCGTTCACCAACGACCTCATCCACGCGCTCGAACTGCACAAGATGCCCGAGTTCCGCGCGCGCTACCGCGAGAAGTGCGACATCCTGCTGCTCGACGACATCCAGTTCCTCGGCAACAAGAAGCAGACCATGGAGGAGTTCTTCCACACCTTCAACGCGCTCCACGAAGCAGGCAAGCAGATTTTCGTCACCAGCGACAAGCTGCCCAACGAGATCGAAGGCTTCGAGGAGCGCCTGCGCAGCCGGTTCCAGTGGGGCCTGATCGCCGACATCCAGCCCCCCGAGGTCGAAACCCGCGTTGCCATTCTCAAGAAGAAGGCGGCCAACGACAAGATCGGGCTGCCCGACGACGTCGCGCTCTTCCTCGGCACGCACATTCGTTCGAATGTCCGCGAGCTCGAAGGATGTCTCATCCGCTTGAGCGCGTTCGCGAGCCTGACTGGCGCCGCGCTCACCGTCGACCTCGCGCGCGACGTGCTGAAGAACATCCTGGTCGTGCGCGGCGACAAGCCCGACGTCGAGGCCATCATCCGCGTGGTGGCCGAGCAGATGCAGGTCAAGCCAAGCGACATCAAGGGCGACCGCCGCCAGCAGGGCATCGCTCGCTCGCGACAGGTGGCGATGTACCTGACGCGCAAGCTCACCGGCCTCAGCTACCCGGCCATTGGCGAGAAGTTCGGCGGCAAGGATCACTCGACGGTGATCAACGCCGAGCAGCGCATCGAGCAGATCATGGGCGAGGAGCCGGAGTTCCGGAACCTTGTCGAGTCGCTGCGGCGGCGCCTCAACGGCTGAGAGAAAGTCCTGTGCACAAGCCTGCGCGGAACCCTGCCGCGAGCGTGTTGACCGCATCCATGCTGATTGCTACACAGGCCGCTCACAACGCGCTCGCACGTCCGTCCCCAGGGGCTTCGCGAGCGATCGCAAGGACCTTGGGACCTTCTCCACAAGTTCACAGGCTCTACTGGTACGGCGAGAGTCTCTTCTCCTGATCAGAAAGGTATCCAAAGATGGAGTTGCAGATCGGGCGAGACGAGTTCAACCAGGCGCTCTACCGCGCCCAGGGCATCGTCGAGAAGAAGAGCACCATGCCCATTCTCGGGAGCGTCTTGCTCGAGGCGTCGCAGGGGGAGGATGGAGGCAGGCTGCGCGTCTCAGCCTTCGACATGGAGGTCGGCGTCACCGGAACGCATCCCGCCGAGGTGCAGAAGCCCGGCGCGGTCGCGATCAAGCACAAGGAGCTTTACGACATCATCCGTGCGCTGCCCGAAAAGACGGTGGTGCTACGCCGCGAAGCGAACAACCGCGTCAAGATCACCTCTGGAGCGGCCGAGTTCAACATCGTCGGTCAGGCCGCCGAGGACTATCCGCCGTTTCCGCGCGCGGAGAAGGTGAGCTTCGTCGCGATCGAGCCCACGCAGCTGCTCGAGATGATCGAGAAGACCCAGTTCGCCATCAGCGCGGACGAGACGCGGCACAACTTGAACGGCGTCTTCTTCGAGACCGAGACCGGCGCCGTCCGCATGGTCGCCACCGACGGCCACCGCCTCGCGTTGGTGCAGCGCGCGCTCGAGGGCGACTTCAACCTGAAGAAGGGCGTGATTGTCCCGCGCAAGGGCCTCCTCGAGCTGCGCCGCCTGCTCTCGGAAGAGGGCGCCAGTGGCTGCGAGCTGGGCTTCACCGATACCTCTGGCGTCTTCCGCCGCGGCGAGCTCACCATGGTGATGCGCCTCATCGACGGCGTCTTCCCCGACTACATGCAGGTGATTCCCAAGGAGGCGGACCGCACGGTCACGGTGGACCGGCCGCACCTGCTCGAGACGCTCAAGCGCATGAGCCTGCTCTCCAACGACCGCTCGACCAACGCGGTCAAGTTCGAGCTCTCGGAGGGCACGCTGCGCGTCAGCTCGCAGAACCCGGACCTGGGCGACGCGCACGAGGAGATCCAGGTCGCCTACGGGGGCCAGGCGATGCAGATCGGCTTCAACGCGCGCTACCTGATGGACGTGCTCAGCGTGGTGGACTCGGCGCAGATCAACCTCGAGCTCTGCGACGAGCTCTCGCCGGGAGTGCTCAAGCCCGCCGGCGACATGGCCGCCGGCTCTCGGTATACGGCGGTGATCATGCCGATGAGGATCTGATCGTGCGCAGCGCGCTTGCGATCCTGCTCACGATCCTGTTCGCCGGTTTCGCGGCCGAAGCCCGGCGAGCCTCTGTTTCGCCGAAAACGGTCGGGCTCGGGCGCAGCTGCAAGAAGAGCAGCGATTGCAAGAACAAGAGCCAGCGCTGCCTCAAGGAAAGCGACATGAACGGCAAGCCGATCGATCAGGGCTTCTGCGCGTTGCCTTGCCTCTCGCTCGAGGCGGGCACCACCAGGGTCATCCCTGGCCAGCCGCTCGATCCGGCGAAGGTTGATCTCAAAAAAACGAAAGCGCCGCCGCGCTGCCCGCCGCACTTCCTCTGCCGCGGCGCTGACGCGGGCTCGCCCATCGACATGTGCGTCAAGGAGTAGCTGCTGCTCCTGGTTTCCCTCGACACGCGCGACTTCCGCAACCTCGCGCCGCAGACCGTCGCCCTGAGCCCGCGCACCACCGTCCTCGCCGGCCCGAACGGGCAGGGCAAGACAAACTTCCTCGAAGCCATCCACCTGCTCGCCACGCTGCGGCCCCTGCGTGCGCAGAAGCTGATCGAGCTGGTGCGGCTCGGCTCGGCCGGGGCGGCGCGCGTGGCCGGGCGCTTCGAGCTCCCGGGTGGCCTGCGCGAGGTGGTCGTCGAGATCCGCGACGCGCGGCGCACGGCCACGGTGGACGGCAAGAGCGTGCGGGATCCCGACGAGCTCTTCGGCGGCCTCGCCGTGGTGGCCTTCACCCCCGATGACCTGGCGCTGGTGAAAGGCGGGCCGGATGGTCGGCGACGGTTGCTCGACCGCGCGGTGCAGAACCGGCACGCCGCGCACCTCGCCGACTCGCGCGACTACCAGCGAGCGCTCAAGTCGCGCAACCAGCTCTTGCGGCAGAGCGCGCCACCCGCGCTGCGGCACGCGTTCGACGAGCCGCTCGCGAAGCTGGGCGCGAAGATCCGCCTGCGCCGCGAGCAGCTGCTCGACGAGCTGCGGGCGCCCGCCGCGCGGGCCTTCGCCGAGGTGGCGCGCGGAGAGGCGCCGCTCGAGCTCACCTACCTCGCTGCGGGGCGCGAGTCGGACGGGCTGGGCGCGGAGGCAGCGCTCCTGGGAGAGGCGGCGCTGGCGGAAAAGATTTTCGCCGCGCTCGAGCGCCGCGCTCCGCGCGATCTCCAGCGGGGGTACACCAGCATCGGCCCGCACGCCGACGAGCTCGCGCTCGCCATTGGCGATCGGCCGGCGCGGCTCTTCGCCTCCCAGGGCCAGGCGCGCGCGGTGGTGCTGGCCTTTCGCATCGGGGAGATCGAGAACCTGCGCCGCACGCAGGGCCGCGCGCCGCTGCTGCTCCTCGACGACGTCTCCAGCGAGCTCGACCCGGAACGGAATTCCTATCTGATGCGCTACCTCGCCGAGCTGCGCGGCCAGGTGGTGCTCACCACCACCGATGCGAGCCTGGTCGCCGCCGCGGCGCAGGAGGCCCAATTCCACGCCGTTTCGCAAGGCCGGATCGAGCCCGTGAATCCGCCCGGATTCACCTGAATTTACGACGCCTTACAGTCTCGCGATTGCCTTGACCAGCACGCTTTTCGCGTGATACTCCACGGCACCCGTAAAGCGCAAAAAACTTTCGGATTCCGAGAGCGGAAACTCCGCTCCCGCCAGTCGAGGTGAACGTTGGAGCCACAGCAGGAAAAGCACAACTCGGGCACCCTCGCCTCAGGCCCTGAATACAGCGCCGACAGCATCAAGGTGCTCGAAGGCCTCGAAGCCGTCCGCAAGCGCCCCCACATGTACATCCGCGGCGTCGGCGCCGAGGGCCTCCACCACCTGGTCTACGAGGTGGTGGACAACGCGGTGGACGAGGCGCTCGCCGGCCACGCCAGCACGGTCGAGATGACCATCCACACCAACGGCTCACTGAGCGTCCAGGACGACGGGCGCGGCATCCCGGTGGGCCCGCACCCGACCGAGCCGATGGACACGCTCGACGTGGTGATGACCAAGCTTCACTCCGGCGGCAAGTTCGATCAGGGCAGCTATAAAGTATCCGGAGGCCTGCATGGCGTCGGCGTCTCCTGCGTGAACGCATTGTCCGAATACCTCGAGGTCGAGGTGTATCGGCACGGGAAGCTGTACAAGCAGCGATACCAGTGCGGCGTGCCCACCGGGCCGGTGAAGCAAATGGGCACCACCTCGCTCCGCGGCACCAAGGTGACGTTCAAGCCGGATGCGACGGTCCTCGAGGCGACCGAGTTCAACTTTGATATCCTCTCCAACCGGATGCGCGAGCTCGCGTTCCTCAATCCCGGCCTGCACATCACCATGCGGGACGAGCGCTCGGACAAATCGCACGACTTCAAATATGAGGGCGGTATCGTCGCCTATGTCGAGCTCCTCAACACCAACAAGACGCTCATCTTCGACAAGCCGATCTCGGTGCGCGGCGAGGTGAACGGCGCCGAGGTGAACGTCGCGCTGCAATGGAACGACGGCTTCGACGAGAAGGTCTTCAGCTTCGCGAACAACATCAATACCGTCGACGGCGGCCCGCACCTGGTTGGCTTCAAGAGCGCACTGACCCGCACCGTGGTCAAATATGGCGAGGCGAGCAATGCCTGGAAGGAGATCAAGGAATCCCCCTCGGGCGAGGATATCCGCGAAGGATTGACCGCGGTGGTCTCGGTGAAGATCCCGGGCGCGCAATTCGAAGGCAACCTGAAAGGCAAGCTGGTCAATACCGAGGCCAAGGTATTGGTCGAGCAACAGGTCGGCGACAAGCTGAATGCCTATTGGGAAGAGAACCCCGCCATCGCGAAGCGCGTGATGGTGAAGGTGGCCGACGCCGCGCGCGCGCGCATCGCGGCGCGCAAGGCGCGCGAGACGGTGCGGCGCAAGGGAGCGCTCGACTCGGCCTCCCTGCCGGGAAAGCTTGCCGATTGCCAGGAGCGCGATCCGGCCAAGTGCGAGCTCTACATCGTCGAGGGAGACAGCGCCGGCGGCTCGGCCAAGCAGGGACGGGACCGGCGCACGCAGGCCATCCTTCCGCTGCGCGGCAAGATCCTCAACGTCGAGAAGGCGCGCTTCGACAAGATGCTCGCCTCCGAGTCCATCGCCACCATGATCACCGCGATCGGAACCGGGATCCACGACGAGTTCGCCATCGACAAGCTGCGCTATCACAAGATTATTCTAATGACCGACGCCGACGTGGACGGCTCGCACATCCGTACCCTTCTATTGACGTTCTTCTATCGACAGATGCACGACGTGGTCGCGCATACCCTCGCCGACGGCGCGAAGAAGCACCACCTCTACATCGCGCAGCCGCCGCTCTACCGGGTGTCGAAGGGAAAGAAGGAGCTGTATCTCAAGGACGACGCCGCGCTCGACGCCCATCTCCTGACCCTCGGCACCGAGAGCGCGGTGGTGCGGGGGCAGGGCGTGGAGAAGCTCTCGGGCGAGAAGCTGAAAGCGCTGCTCGATATCGTGCTGCAGTATCGACGGCTGCTGGGGAAGGTGGACAAGCGGCGCGATTCACGGGTGGTGGACGCCGCGCTTTCCGGCACCACGCTCGACGCGCAGGCGCTGCGCGGTCCGCCCGAGGCGCTCGCGCCCCTGGTGGCGACGCTGCAGCACGCGCTCCAGCGCGCCCACCCGAACGAGACGCTGCGGGTCTCGCTGGCCGAAGACTTCGAGCCGGGCAGCCACAAGATCGTCGTCAGCCTGGGCCACGACGGCGCCCTGCGTGACACGCAGCTCGATCACGCCTTCCTCTCGGGAACGGAGTTCGGCGAGCTTTTGCGCCTGCGGAGCGCCTTCAGCGGCCTCGGCAAGGCGCCGTATGAGCTGACCAGCGCGGCGGGAGTGCAGGACGCGCAGAACCCCATCGAGCTGGTGGACATGGTGAAGAAGGCCGCCTCGAAGGGCTTCGAGATCCAGCGCTACAAGGGTCTCGGCGAGATGAACCCGGAACAACTCTGGGAGACCACCATGGACCCCGCGCGGCGCACGCTGCTCGAGGTGCACGCGGACGACGTGGCCGAGGCGGAGCTGATGTTCACCACGCTGATGGGCGATGCGGTGGAGCCGCGGCGCGAGTTCATCGAGAAGCACGCGCTCGACGCGACGAACCTCGACATCTAGGCGAAACTCGTTACTCAGGCCACAACGGCAACGATCGCCGTCGCGGGGGGCGTGGGGGTCGTCGCCCTCACACAGGTGCTCGCCCCCTGCGCGTGATTTAGCGGAATGGAGGTTGGGTGCGGGGTCTGCGCAACTCGTTCGCCGACCCCCACGCCCCCCACGCCGGCTTACTCGCGATGAGTCGCCGAGCGACTCGAGCGGCGCCCAGCGATGACGAGTTTCGCGGTCATCGCTTGAACAAGCGAAGACGCAACGCGCGCTGCCGCAGGAGGCGTTTTCGGCTCGGTCCGTCGGGCGAGACGGTCTCGCGGCGCGGTCAATGAATGAGTCGGAAGGGAGCGTCGCTGCAGCCACCCCGATCCGCCAGCCGGAAGGGGAGCGTGGGGGTCGACGAACGAGTTGCGCAGACCCCGCACCCAACGTCTTTTCGCGCAACTCACGCGCAGGGGTCGAGCACCTGTCCGAGGGCGGCGACCCCCACGCTCCCCCGCCGGCGATCGTTGTATCGATGGGATTGCGGAGAGAGCCGCTGACTGACCATTGCATTTAGCTGATCACCGCTGCTTCGCGCCGTGCATGCCTGGATAGGCGGGCACCAGCGCGTCCCGGCCTGGCAGGCTGTGCGTGCCCGCGGTCGCTTGCACCGTCTGGCGCAGCACCGCGGGTGCGCCGGCCTGCAGCGTCAGCGCCGAGAGCCAGGCGCGCCGTCCATCGGCAGCGAGCGCGACATAGAGGGTGCCCGGCTCGTCGCCCGCAAGCGCAGTCAGCTGCGGGCCGCTCGCATTTCCCAGCACCAGCACGCGCAGCGGCAGCGTGCGGAAGCGACGCCGGAAGCCCGGCCGCGGCAGCCGCGCGAGCGCCGCGTTCAGCGAAGGCTCGTCGACGAGATACCGGCCCGCATAGCTTCGATCGAGCTCTCCCGCGACCGTGCGCAGGCCGTCGAGGAGCGGCGCGGTCGGGTCGGCCGGCGGCTCGGGCTCTCCGGCGGCGCCGCGCAGCGCCAGGCAGAGCGCGAAGAGCGCAAGGAAAGCGGCGTGCAGCGGCACGCGCGCGCGGAGGCCGAGCGCGAAGCGCAACGACAGTGCGAGCGTAAAGGCCGCGAGCGCGACCGCGAGCAGCACCGCCCATGCGCCGAGCGGCACTTCCCAGGGCAGCGCCGCGTGCAAGAGGCCACGGCCGCGCAGCCACGCGACCGCAGGCTTCGCCACCAGCGCCTCGCCGAGCGCCGCGAATGCGGCGTAGACCATCAGGTAGACGACGCGCACGGCCTCATCCTCGCCCGAAAGAGCAGTGTCTTGAGCTTATCGTCGGCTGGGCGTCCTGCGCACTGACGCTGCCCAGGCGGCGTGCGTTCCTCCCGACCGGAAGCGTTGTACTGTGGGCCGGAGATGATGCTTGCGTTCTTGATCGCGGCCGGAGCGGCGGCGCAGGCGCCGGCGAAACTGCACGTGCCCAAGGCAGTGCGCGAGGCGCGTTCCGGCGAAGACGGCGAGGCCCCGCTGCCGCTCTCGATCTTCGCCAGCCCCGACGTGCTCGCAGCGCTCGGCCCCCCGCGGCCGCTGGTCGGCTCCTGGGCCGAGTACGCCGTCCGCACGCCCGGCCAGGAAGATGCGCGCGTGAAGCTCTCCATCCTTCCGCCCGCGCTGGAGGGCGGCCGGTACTGGCTGGAGCTGGATCTCGCCACCCAGTCGGGAGCGCCCACCGCGGTCCGCCTGCTCGTCCACGGCAGCCCCGCCCGGCCGCGGGACATCGAGCGCGCCACCGTCTACCTGCCGGGGCAGGCCCAGCTCGAGATCCCGCTCGACGAGGTGCAGGAGCAGCTGGGCGCGGAGGAGGGCGCAAAGCCGTCGGGCGTCGCCCTCCGCAAGCGCAAGCCGGAAAGCGTGCGGACCGCCGCCGGCACCTTCGCCAACGTCGAGGTGCTCGACGTCGCCGGGACGCGCATCTGGCGGTCGGTCAAGGTCCCGCTCTGGGGGCTCGTCCAGTCGAAGAGCCGCAGCCAGACTGTCGAGCTGATCGGCTACGCCAGCCAGGGCGCGCACACGCTGCTTCAGGGAAACGGCAGCGAGAGCGTGAAGTAGTAGCCGCGCACCTGGATGTTGAGCGCGTTCAACATCTCGGGATGTGTCTTCATCAGCCACAGCCCGCCCACCGCCAGCCCGCCCAGCAGCGTCGCGAGCAAGAGGCCCGTCTCGGTGAGCGCCTGCCCGCGCTGGCCCAGGGCGGCGCGGAGCCGCGCGCGCAGCCTGGCGAGAGGCCGGATCACTTCACGCCTCCCTGCAGCTTGTTGACGAACACAGCCGCGCCGGTCCTGCCGTGCTCGTCGGCCTTTCCCTGCGGCGCGAGCGCCTGCACCGCGACCGAGAGCGTGACGTCGCCCTTGCTGAACAGGGTCATGCCTTCACTCGATTCGTCCTGGTGCTCGGTATAGCCGTCCCGCGCCAGCCGCTCGCGATAGAAGGCGACCGTCTGCGCCGCCGAGAGCGAGGTCACGAACTGGCCCGTCTCGGCGTGGGCGCCCAGGTCCTCCGAGCGGTAGCCGAGGAAGGCGCGGTGTTCCTGCGGCACCGGAAACGTCGCCGCCTTCGCGCCCCGCAGCAGCTGGGGCGGCTTGCGGGGGTTGGTGATGCCGACCATCACCATCGTCTGCCCGTCGGCCTGCGGAACCGCGGTGATGAACCGCTGCAGGCCGTCGCCGGGGTCGAACACCGAGACGTGCTCCATCGGCTCCTCGCGCGAGATGATGGCGGTGAGACCGCGGTCGATGAACGCCTGCCCGTAAAACTCGATCACCTTCCGGGGCTCGTCCTTCGTATAGAAGATCGAGAGCTGCATCGGCTGGCCGTTGACCACCAACGAGTCGCCGACCGGGATCTCGCCGTCCTTCGCGTACGCCAGGTCGTCGGTGGCGCGCGAGGGCCGGCCCGCCGCGGCGTGCGCCGCCTTGGTGAGCGCACCGCCGGCCCAGGCGCCGCCGAGCAGCACCGCCGTCGCGCCCGCGAGCGCGAGCAGTGTCCGGAGCGCCTTCATCGATTGCAGCTCGACCGGTAGCGGCGCGACGGATCGCTCTCCTGCGCGCGCGTGGAGCCAGCGAAGTAGTGGCCGCGGCACCGGTAGGTCCTCACGTACTCGTTCTGCTGCGCGAGCTGGTTCTTCGGAGTGGCGAGGCTCGAGTTGAGCGCGTCGGGATAGCTGGTTCCTCCCGAGCTGCGCCAATAGACGGTGTTGATCCGGTAGGGGAGCGTGTAGCGCGTGCGGTCCACCCGGTCGCCCATGGTCTCGAGCTTGTCGAGATATTGGGGCGAGCTGCCGCTGCTGGTGACATCGCCGATGCGCTGGGTGGGGCAGGGCCCGCCGGTGCACTGCCCCGGCACGAACGCAGCGTCGGGGCGCTCGGGCGGAAGGATGGTGATGGGCCCTTTCTGTGGGCCATCCATTCTCTCGGCGGAGAAGACGTCGGGCAGCTTGCCGCCGAGCAGGAACTTCGAGATCCCCGAGCCGCCGATCTTGTTGACGACGGTCTTCACCGTGTTGAACCAGGGCTGCCGGTTGAGGCCGAAGAAGACGATCTTGTCCACCCGCGCGCTGACTTGCTGCTCGACCACGGGATAGGTCTGCATCGGCGAGACCGCGACGTTGGTGGGCCCGCCGTCCGTGGTGTACTGCGCCGGCTTGGGCCACGCCTTCCAGGTGTCGAAGACCAGCTGCATCGGCTTCTCCGACGGCAGCGGCGTCTGGAAGGTGAAGTTGGTCATCCTCTTCGAGTGGTCGAGATCGTTGCCGCCCTTGAGCCCCAAAAGGTCTCCGCCCTTGAGAATGGACGAGGCCTGCTCGTCGTGCCTCGCGTGCACCAGCGTCACCCGCACCGTCGCCTTGCCGTTGACGTTGAAGCGCTCGCGCGCCATCTCGCCGTCGACCGTCTTCGAGACCGCGCCGATGATCAGGGAGATGAAGTTCTGGATGGGGTTGTTGGCCTGTGGCGGCCGGATGTTTCCCAGCGTCACCCTCTGCGAGGTGGTGTCCACCGTGGCCTTCCACTGGAGATTCGACGCCAGCGGATACATCATCAGGCCGGTGTAGCTGACGTGGATGGCCGATGGCGAGCGCAGGTCGACGAAGCGCGCCTGCACGTCGCTGTCGATCTGCTGCGGCGAGCGGAAGACGGTGGTCTCCCAGAGCGAGAACCGCGCGGCCTCGGCAGCCTTGAGCTTCAGCACCATGATGTCGGTCATGGCCGCCGACCACATGACGATGAGCACCAGGCAGGGGAAGATGATCGCCGCCTCGACGAGTGCAGAGCCGCGCTGGTCGCGAAGGTTCGTCATCAGTGCACGAGGAAGTTCGAGAGGCCCGGGACCTTGCCGAAGGCGAGCTTGGCTGCTGCGTTCGACTCGAGCACTGGCATCAGCCGCGCGCCCCAGAGCGGGTTGAAGAAGTTGGGCTGCTCTTTCCAGTCGCCGGGCCGGTGGTAATAGACCTGCGCGGCCGCGAAGGCGTTGAGCCCCTTGTGCAGCGCCGGCAGACCCGCGACCCTGGGCCAGTCGGAGTGGGTGTAGCTGAAGTCCACCTTGCCACGGCCCGCGCCCTTGCCGTTGAAGCTGAACTTGCGGCCGAAGTACTTCTTGGCTCCGTCCTCGGCGTTGTAGTCGCGGCCTTCCCTGGCGAGGCCGATCACCACGTCGGGCTGCGCGAAGTTGCCCAGCGCGCCGGTCGGGCCGAGGCCCGGCCTTGCCGCCGCGCGCGGCGAGAAATAGACGTACGGCGAGAGCAGGAAGATGCGCCGGTCCGGGTTGGGCTTGCTTTGCTTCGCGGCAGCATCCATCGCCGCCAGCACGGGCTTGAGCCCCATCAGCGTGACGAGAGCATTCTGCCAGAGTCCTTTCGGCTGCCAGACTTTCGAGTAGGACTCCCTGAATGGCGTGACGGTATTGAAGATCTGATCCATCGCCACAAAAGTGAACAGCGGAACCTGGTGGTGGCCGATGGGCCAGAAGCACCTGGTCGCGGCCTGCAGCCGGTTGCCCGCCCAGACCTGCGCCTGCACCCTGGTGACAGAGCCGATGCCAGAGCCGGGCTGGAACCCGCCCAGCTCGGTGCGCGCCACCGAGCCGACCTGCGCGCAGAACACCTTGATCCGCGAATGCCGCGCGAAGGGCGAGGGGGACGGGTTGTTCATCCGGTCGCCGTAAGCGACCCACGGCTGCCGCGCCGAGTTCGCCACCTCCAGCATGTGCAGGCGCGCCTCCTGGACCGCGTCGTTGCGCGCGTTGAGCAGGATCTGCCCCGCCTCGAAGGTGTTCTGCGGCATGGTCAGGTGGCCGCGCGTCTGCGAGAAGACCGCCATGTTGGCGAGCGGGATCAGCGTGGGCCAGATGGGCAGATAGGGATGCCGCGACGAATCGCCCGAGTGACCTTCGGGCGGCATGCTCTGCGCGAGCCGGCCGAAGTAGGCCGACCACCACGCGCCCTCCTGCACGGCGTAGAGCACCAGATTGGCCGCCGAGATGATCGGTGACAGCAGCGCCACCGCCCAGTCCATGATCCGCACCAGCCCCCGCATCACCTGCTGGATGATGTTGGCGACCGCGCCGATGTACGGGATGAGCTTCGCGATCGACAGCAGCGGATTGATTCCGGCCCAAAGGAAGTGGATGAAGGTCAGGTACGAGGTGGCCGCCATGATCGACGCGTAGTGCACCACCATGGCGCGGTTGGTATAGGCGGTGAAGTTGAGCACCCGCGCCTCGACCGCGGCCTGCGAATACGCCGCCGAGTCGGTCGCCGTCTGCAGCTGCACCTTGTCGTAGACGGCGCGGCCCAGGTTCACCGTGCCGAGCACGCAAAGCATCAGCACCAGCCCGAAGACGGCCGCCAGCACCAGCGTCTGGCCCTCTTCGTCGCGCCGCAACCGGTGCAGCCAGAGGATCACTGGCGTGCCCAGCGCCGGAAGGGGTTGGACTGCATGCGCATCGTGTACCAGGCCTCGACCGGCATGAAGTACCGGCCGGTGTTGCCCAGGAGCGACAGGCCGGTGAGGCTGACGCCCTCGGGCGTGCCGTCGGGGACGGTGCGGCCGAGCGCCATCGCGCGGGACGCGGCCACCGCGTCGCGGCCCCGCTGCGAGCCGAGCTTTGGACCGGTCAGATCCCAGCCTTGCCAGCTGCGCAGTCCGCCGGTCATGCCGAGCTTGGAGGCCATCCAGATGGTCTGCACCAGCTTGTTCGCGAACGGCACCTTCATCTCGTACAGGTAGCGGACCTGGAGGGAGAGGAGCGTGTGCGGCAGGACCTCCGGCCGCACGTCGTCGAAGTCGAGCTCCTTGCCGTTGAGCTGTTGCCCATAGGTGTTGAAGGCGGCGAGGTCCGGACCCCAGAGGTAGACGCGCACCTGCCCGAGGCCGAAGGGCCGCAGCACCAGATCCTGCGCCTCGAACTTCAGCAGCGTCCTGGCGATGCCCGCGAAAGAGTCGGTGCGGCCGAAGGTCGGCAGGATGGCGAGCACCGCGGCTTTGCGCATCGGGCCGTCGGAGACGCCGTTCGAGTTGCCGTTGTTCGCGTTCATGACGATGCCGGCGCGGGCGGCGGTGAACGCCGCGTACTCCGCCATGATGCGCGCCTGCTGGAGCTGGGTGAGCTGGATGGTGCAGAGCAGGAGGAAGATCATGGCGGGCAGGATGATCGCCGCCTCGACCACCGCCTGCCCTGATTCGCTGCCCTGTGTCTGCGTCACGCCTGGAGCATAGATCAACCCCCCCCGGCGTCCCCATCGGACGATCGGACGCGGCCGCAGGCGTACAGTCCGCCCATGCTCGCTCTCCTCGCGGCCGCGCCGTTTCTCGTCACCATGCTCGACCCGACCAACTCGCACTTCGCTCGCGAGTCGCTGCAGCGGGACCTTCCGGCGCAGGTGATGCGGGCCCTTCCGCACCCGGAGCTGGCCCCGGTTGCGGAGGGGCCGCTCGAGTTCTCCATCGACCAGGCCAAGGACTACGCGCGCAAGGAGAAGTCGCGCTACCTGCTCTACGCGCAGTGCGGGCTCGTCATCGAGGCGCTCAAGCAGTGCGACGCGCATATCAAGTTCTGCGTGCACTCCTGCGAGCTGTGGATCTACCAGACCGACGGCATGAAGCAGCTCGCGCACGCGCGGGTGCCGGGAGACAAGGGCGGCACCGACGCGGTCAAGAATCTCCTCAAGCAGCTCACCCCGGCGCTCGAGCCGCTGCAGCAGAGCATCAAGAATCTGCTCTCGCAGGAGGACGCCGAGCGGCAGGCGCGGCTGGAGGCTGAGCGCGTGGGCCGCGAGCTCAAGCGGGCGGAGGAAGACCGCAAGCTCGCCGACGCTGCGTGGAAGGCGGGGGGGCGGCGCGCGCAGAAGGCGGCCGAGGCGGCGCGCCTCGCGCAGGAAAAGGCGGCGAAGGGCGGCGACGAGCAGACGCGCCGGGCGGCGGAGAAGGCGGCGAAGCTCGCGGCGCAGGAGGCCGCGCGCGAGCAGGTGGCGCAGGAGCGCGCGGCGGCGCGGGCGCGCGTCGAAGAGGACCGGCGGCGGCAGGAGGCCGACAAAGCGGGCAGGGTGCTCGAGGCGCAGCGGCAGAAGCGGCTCGAGGCCGAGCGCGCGGCGATGACCCGCGTGATCCATCTCGTGCCCGGCCAGACGGTGGCGGTGCTGGAGGTCGAGAACGACCTCACCGGCGGCGCGCGCAACCAGGTCAACTCCGGGACCTTCACCGACAACCTGCGCAAGCGGGTGCAGAAGGCGGGGCTGGGGCTGCTGGTGATGGACCGCCAGGCAATTTTACAGATCCTCACCGCCAACGAGAAGAAGGTGCTCGAGTGCTCCGCCAACTGCGAGACCCTGCTCGGCACCATCCTGCGCGCCGACTACGTGATCAGCGCGCGGCTCGCGCGCGACAAGTCGAAGTTCACGCTCGCGCTCCTGATGTACCGCTCGAAGGACGGCGCGCTGCTCTCGGACGCCGCCGCGCTCAGCGACGACCTGGCCGGCCTCGACCGCAAGGCCGCGGCGGCCAGCACTGATCTCTTGTCGGTCTTCCCCGTCGCCCGCTAAGGTGCGCGCGTCAGGCCGGTCCGGCTGCCGGCCAACGCTCCTGGGGCGTCGTCTAAAGGCAGGACGCGGGACTTTGAATCCCGCTATGATGGTTCGAATCCATCCGCCCCAACTCTCATGCTGCCCGGCGTGCCGCCGATCGGTATGAAAGCCGTGTGAAAGATCGAAGTTTCTTGCGACCCAGGAGGCAGTCCGGGTGACGTGGTGAGGCGTCAGCCCGTGCTTGTCGATCTTCGCGCTCGCGATGGCCTTTCCTGCCGGCGTAGGCGAGGGAGAAGTTGCCGAAGAGCGGCTCGTCTCGCGGGATCTTGTTCCGGCCGCCGCGGGCCGCGATCTCCGCCTTCAGCGCCGCGAGCGCCTTCGGGTGCAGCCAGACCGACTGGAGGTCATTTGGCGGCGGGCGCCCTGCGGCGAAATGGCCGGCTGGAACCGCTCAAACCACAGCGCAAGCTGCTTGCATCCCCACCCGTGTCCTCACCGAGAGTGCTGCCATGCGGGGCTTCAGGGTTTCGCTGCCGACCCACTTCGAAGACGTGCCCGCCAAGGTGAAAGCACACCTGCGAGCGAGCCTTGAGGAGGTCGCCGAGAGCTTGGCGTCCTTGCCGAAGGACGACCTCATCTGGGCCTCGATGGCCCAAAGCGACATGCACCTCGACATCGGTGATTGGCGGTTCGTTTACGCCGTCGATCGCGAGCAGGAGCTGCTCGTCGTTGGCAAGGCGTATTATCTCATCGTCTGACCGGCCGCTTGTTGGTCGCCTGGTCTGTTTTGTAAACTTGCACCCTATGGCAACCAGCTCGTAGCGACGCTTCCCGACGGCTCTATCCGGGTGGACGAGACGTGCGGCAAATGCGGCAGGGACGTTTCAGTGGAGCCACATCGTGATCGCCGACGACGGCCGCTCCCTGCTCGAGCGTCTGACATCGCAAAGTCGAAGCGGCAGTCGTCCACGATTTGCGCGGGGGATCGGATGCTGCTAGTGAACTCGTGCGAGCGCGGTCTACCCCCCAGACCGCTGCCCCGAGGGCCCCAGAACGTTTGGGGCCCTTTGTATCTCCGCGGCCCGGCTATTAACGCCGCAGCGCGATCCTTCCGAGCCGGGCTGCGGATGGCCTCAGTGCGGTGCAAAGCGGCGCCGGACTGCTCCTTACACCGGCACGTCCCCTGGTGATCATCACCATCGCGGTGCGGCCGGGAAGAGTCTCACTCCAGGCGATGCGCGCGGTGCAGACAGCGCACCCTCTGGTCGCCACAAGAGTTGAACGAGACTCTATCCATCCGGTTGCCCCGCAGGAGGAAAGACGGTGCGGCACCGCGTCCCCGCCCTTACCAGGCGGTGCCGCACCTCGAATGACCCGTCCCCCTCCCGAGCCATCCGTCATCAGGTTTGATCACAGCACTATCCTGCGTCAATACTGTAACGCCCGTGCAGTGGTCCCCCTGGATCTCGCGCCGTCGCGGCATCGGCCTGTCGGCGGGACGGGGTCCATGCGGGGAGACTAGCCGGACTGACTCCGGGAGCGAGTAGGCTCCATTATCCACAGGCTGTGGATAACTCTAAAACCTCCCTGTTTACGAAGCTCTCGATCGCCAGGGATCTCAGGGGCTTGCAACCGATCGGTCCATGTGTAGAAAAACCCCGAAGGAACGGCACCCGGTGGCCGCTTACGCCGGCTTGCCCTCCTTCCCCGAGAAGGGCCGCCACCCAAATGGGAGCGGCTCTTCTTGTTTTATTTGCGGACGATGCCCAGCGGATCGGCTGGTGAGCCTTTCTGTAGCAGATGCCCACCGAGGCTTCGATGGATCCTCTCGACCCTTGACGGCGGGACGACCGCGGCCCGCGATGAGCTCCGTGGCATGGAGTTCGTACGCCAGCTTTATGCCGAAAGCGTCGCGCCGGGCCCTTCGGAATTCCTGGATCACCGCCAAAGCAGAATTCCAATCGGCGTGGCGAATGCCGAAGCCGCTCAGGCAAAACCTCGTGTCGTCGTGAGACTCGTCCAGGTAGAAAGAGCGCACAGACATGGTCTCAACAGGATCCTCCGAGGCCGGACCAATACGGCTGGTTGTCCGGGCACAGCCAGGGGTGCAAAGGAGTACAGTCCGCCGCCTCTCAGGGAGGACGCCGTGAACGTCTCCGGAATCGTCGTCAATTGTGAGCCGATCGGAATCGACACCTGCGCGACCGCGCTCTCGGCGGTGCCGGGGGTCGAGGTCCACGCCTTCGACCGCGCACGCGGCCGGCTGGTGATCACCCAGGAGACAGCCTCGACCGGGGAACAGGAGGATGGATTGCGGCTCGTCCAGGCGCTGCCCGGAGTGCTGCACGCGGAGCTCGTCTACCATTACTTCGACGAGGGCGACCCGGATCTGGCGGCCGCCGCAGAGCTCGGCCAGCTCGGAGTTTCCCAATGACCACCCGACGCGACTTCATCAAGCTCAGCATCGCCTCCGCCACTGCCGCAGCGGCCGGGATCCCGATGTCCGCCGAGGCGGCCGATTTCGACAAGGAGTTCCAGTGGGACCGCACCCCCTGCCGCTTCTGCGGAGTGGGTTGCGGCATGCTGGTTGCCACCAGGGGCGATCGGGTGGTGGCGGTGAAGGGCGACCCCGACTCCCCGGTCAACCGCGGCCTTCTCTGCGTCAAGGGCTACGCCAATGCGCGGATCCTCTATGGCTCCGACCGGCTCACCAAGCCGCTCTTGCGGATGAAGAACGGGCGCTACGACAAGGACGGCGACTTCTTCCCGGTCTCGTGGGAGCAGGCGTTCGAGGTGATGGAGGCGCACTGGCGCCGGGCCTACGGTGAGCTGGGCCCGACCGGCGTCGGGGTCATGGGCTCGGGCCAGTACACGGTGCAGGAGGGCTACGCCGCTTCCAAGTTGGTCAAGGGCGGCTTCCGCAGCAACAACCTCGACCCCAACGCGCGCCACTGCATGGCCTCGGCGGTCACGGGCTTCATGCAGACTTTCGGCATCGACGAGCCGTCCGGTTGCTACGACGACATCGAGGCCACCGACACCATCGTCGCCTGGGGCGCGAACATGGCCGAGATGCACCCGATGCTCTGGGCGCGGGTGGCCGACAAGCGGCTGCACGACCCGAACTATCGAGTCATCAATCTAACGACCTTCGGCACCCCCACCTCCGGGATCGCCGACACGGAGATCATCTTCAAGCCCAATACCGACCTCGCGCTGTGGAACTTCATCGCCCGCGAGATCGTGAACAAGAAGAAGATCGACAAGCAGTTCGTCAGCAGCTTCTGCGTCTTCGCGGCCGGCCCGACCGACATCGGCTTCGGTATGCGCGGCGACGACAAGCACGCCTTCCCTGCCGAGCTCGACACCCGCGCGCGCGAGCGCAAGGTGACGCTCGACGCCGACGAGGCGACCGCTGCCGGTCTAGGGCCCGCCGACCCGCGCGAGGTGGAGCAGAAGAACGCCGCCGCTGCCGACAATCATTGGTTGATTGGCTTCGCCGATCTGGAGAAGGCGGTGCAGCCGTACACGCTCGACTTCGTCGCCCGGCTATCGAAGGGCGACAAAGACGAGAGCCTGGAGAGCCACAAGGCCAAGCTGCAACAGCTCGCCGACTTTTATGCCGATCCCGGGCGCAAGGTCGTCTCGTATTGGTCGATGGGATTCAATCAGCATACCCGCGGCACCTGGGTGAATGAGCAGGCGTACATGGTGCATCTAATGACCGGGAAGCAGGCGACGCCGGGCAACGGCGCCTTCTCGCTGACCGGCCAGCCCTCAGCCTGCGGCACCGCGCGCGAGGTCGGCACCTTTTCGCACCGGCTGCCCGCCGACATGGTGGTGAACAATCCCAAACACCGTGAGAAGACCGAGGCGATCTGGAGGCTGCCGGCGGGCACGCTCAACCCCAAGCCCGGCAGCCACATCACCCAGATGATGCGCGATCTGGAAGACGGCAAGCTCAAGTGGCTTTGGGTGCAGGTGACCAACCCGTTCCACTCCACCGCCAATGCCAATCACTGGATCAAGGCGGCGCGCGACAAAGGTGCTTTCCTGGTGGTCTCCGACGTCTATCCGGGAATCAGCGCCAAGCTGGCGGATCTGATCCTGCCCTCGGCGATGATCTTCGAGAAGTGGGGCGGCTACGGGAACTCGGAGCGGCGCACGCAGCTCTGGCGCCAACAAGTAAATCCTCCGGGCGAGGCCAGGAGCGACGTCTGGCAGATCCTCGAATTTTCCAAGCGCATCAAGCTGAAGGACTGCTGGGGCGAGCAGAAGATCCCCGGGCTCAAGGCCGACGGCTTCGAGGAGGGCAAGCTCCCGAGCGTGCTGGAGGGGGCGGCGAAGCTCGGCTACGGGCCGGAGAGCACGCTTTATGAGGTGCTCTACGCGACCGCGGCCAATCAAAAGGTAAAGTGGCCGGACCCGGTCGCGCAGGGGCATCCGAACGGCACCGTCAGCGCGCTCGGTGTCGACTGGTTCGTGGAGAAGGCGCTGTTCGAGGAG
Organism: Deltaproteobacteria bacterium; assembly: GCA_043781235.1. Lineage (GTDB taxonomy): Bacteria > Myxococcota > Myxococcia > Myxococcales > 40CM-4-68-19 > JANYKT01. The sequence goes on along the minus strand of JAYWBT010000131.1, from coordinate 5,196 downwards.
TATGCCGGCTTCGGCCGCGGCCACGGCCACGACCTCGCGCCCTTCGACCGCTACTTCGACAAGGACGTCCGCGGGCTGCGCTGGCCGGTGGTGAATGGCAAGGAGACCCTTTGGCGCTTCAACGGGCAATATGATCCTTATGTGAAGAAGGGGGCGCGCTTCGATTTCTACGGCGCGGCTTTCAAGGAGCTTCCCACCGGCGATCTCAAGGCGGTGACCGATCCGAAGCTGGTCTCGCTGGCGGGCAAAGCGAAGATCTTCTTCCGCCCTTACCAGGCGCCGCCTGAGCAGCCGGACGCGCAGTTCGACCTCTGGCTCTCCACCGGGCGGGTGCTGGAGCACTGGCACTCGGGGACCATGACCCGCCGCGTGCCGGAGCTCTGGCAGGCGATGCCGGGAGCGCTTCTCTATATGAACCCGGGCGACGCGGCGAAGCGGGGGCTCGCGCGCAACGATATGGCCTGGATCGAGTCGCGACGCGGGAAGATCAAGGCGGTGGTGGAGACCAAGGGTCGCTATAAGCTGCCGCCCGGGATGGTCTACGTGCCCTGGTTCGATGAGGGCGTCTACATCAACAAGCTGACGCTCGATGCCACCTGCCCGATCTCGAAGCAGACCGACTTCAAGAAGTGCGCGGTCAAGGTTATCAAGGTCTAAGGGAGGCCCGCGATATGAAGACTGTCATTGTCGTGCTGTCGACCCTGCTCGCCTGCGCCAGCGCGCCCCGGCCGGCGCTGGAAACCGGCGCAGCGTCCGCCGTCAAGCCGGCGGCTCCCGCGCCGGGCGTGCCCGACCGCTCGCTGGGCCTCTCCAGGACCAGCCCCTTCGAGATCGCCGAGCCGCCCAGGTGGGCCTTCGTGAAAGAGAGCCCCGGCGGCAATGAGCGGCTGGCGCGCGCTTTTCCCATTTCGCCGCCGCGGATCCCGCATGACGTGGCCGAGTACCTCCCGATCACCGCCACGAAAAACAGCTGCCTGAGGTGCCACGAGGTGGAAAAGGCAGCCACGCCCGACGATCCAACACCGATCCCCGCCAGCCACCACGTCGACCTGCGCAACGCTCCCGGGGTGCACAAGAAAGAGGTCGCCGGGGCCCGCTGGGTCTGCACCACCTGCCACGTTCCGCAGGCGCAGAACGAGCCCCCGGTGGGCAACACGTTCCGACCAACGGCGGGCTAGTGCTTCTCCCCCGCGGGCGTCACTGACGGCGCGGCCGGTCCAGGCGTGCCCGGGGCGGCCGACGGCGGCGCAACCGGCGCGGTCGAGATGTAGACGATGGGCACGGACGGCTTGAAGTTCGGATCCCGGAGCGCGATCTGCCCCTGGCGCGAGAAGTTGATCGACTCGCCGAGTGTGCGGGCCGACACCTGTGGCGCGTGGAAGCCGGTCGAGTTCTCGGCCTCGACGAAGTCCAGATAGAACTGGGCGCGGCGCTGCAGGTAGCGGGGGGTGGCCAGCTCCGCGTCGCTCTTGCCGGCATCCCTCGCCACCTTGAGATCACCAATCAGCGCGACGAGCGCGTCCATCGCCTCGTCGCGCAGCGCGTGGTGACGATTCTGGATCGTCTCCACCCGGTCCTTGAGCTCGGTGTCCGACCACTTGTGGCAGCCCTGGCAGGCGCGGTTGATGTTGAGGAGCGGGCTCTGCACGTGGTGGTCGGAGATCTTGGTCGCGCCGACGCGCAGGTACGGCATGTGGCAGTCGGCGCAGGTTACGCCGGAGCGGGCGTGGATACCCTGGCTCCAGGTCTCGAACTCGGGGTGCTGCGCCTTGAGGACCGGCGCGCCGGTGTCCTTATGCACCCAGTCCTTGAATCCGATCTCGTCATAGAAGGCCATGATCTTCTCGACCTCGAGGCCCTTCGACCAGGGATAGACGAGGCGCTTCTCCGGACCTTTGAAGTAATACTCGACGTGGCACTGGCCGCAGACGAAGGCGCGCATCTCCTGCCGGCTCGCCATCGTGTTCGGGTCGTAGTCCTTCACGCCCTGCGAGGCTTTGAGCGCCTTGATACCTTCGAGGAAGCCGGGCTTCGTCACCCGGAGCGCCATGGTCTTCGGGTTGTGGCAGTCGATGCAGACGACCGGGTGCTTGACGAGTTTGGCCGCCTCCGACCACGGCATCTGGTTCATCTTCTCGAATCCCTTGATGAGGTCACCATCGCCGAGCTTGCGGTAGGCGATCCAGGTGGAGGCGTGGCACTGCATGCAGGTGCCGGGCTGCTTCACCACCTGCTGGCGCTTGGTGTACGTCTGATCTTCGAGCACGTAGGCGTGGCCGCGCCGCTCGCGGAAGTCGGTCGCGAAGGCGTAGCCCGCCCACATGGTCTTGAGGCGCGGGTCGGCGTCGATCTTCGAGCGCGACACCACCTCGCGCGGATCGTCGGTGGTCGGTATGCGTGGCATTGCCTCGCTGCCGCCGAAGCGGGTCTTGGTCATCTCGGCCGTCTTCTTCCAGGTGTCGTACTCGAGCGGATAGTTCTCGCCCCACACGGCTGGGTCGTCGACGTCTTCGGAGAGCTCGACCACGCGGACGGAGGGCATCTTCGCCTCCTGCTTGTGGGTAGCGATGTTGGCGACGAGCGCCACCCCCAACACCGCCACCAGGGCACAAGCGCCGGCGAGCGCCACCAGGAGCAGCGAGCGGGGAGTCTTGTTCTGGGTCGGTTCGGTCATGTGCGTGGTCTCTCTCGCTACCTGAGGTGGCCTACGGAGGCGTGACAGCGGACGCAGTCGAGAGCGTCCTCGGCGGCCCGCGTGTCGGCCATGTCATGGGTGACGTCGGCGTGGCAGTGCTTGCACTGGCCGTTCACCACCGCGCGACTGGCGGGTCGGGCGCGGATGTTCTCGGGGTATCCGCCCAGAGTGAATGCCAATGAATGATGAAAGCCGTTTTCAGCCTTCACCAGATACTTCGCGATCGGGCTGGCCGGCGTGTGGCAGTCATTGCAGACCGCCGTCCCGTGGTGGGGCGACTGCCGCCAGGCGTCGTAGTGGCCTTGCATCACGTGGCAGTTGGCGCAGGCGGCAGGGTCGTTCGTCAGATATGACGCGCCCTGCGCGTAGAAGAAAGCGTATCCCGAGACCCCGACCGCGAGTCCCACCGCGGCAGTAATGCCGAGTACGGGAATGGTGGCGATGCCGCGGGATCGAGCGTGGCCTCCCGCTCGCGATGAGGCGCGGGCCTTTGCGGGCGCGGCCCCCGGTGAGGAAGGACCTGGCCGCGGTTCAGGGCTTTCTTTCATCGGGCCTCTGCATCCTGCAAACCAGCTCCTCGGTCAAGCGCCTTGGGAGAAGAGATTGGCGAAAGCGACCTCGCTCACGCAAATCGTGCGCCTGCTGCGGCGGTGGCACCAGGATGGCCGGCTTCGACCCGAGACGGGGCGAAGGTGCCGGCCTCGAGCGACGGTTATCCCCTGGACTTCATTCCACCCGGCGGCGACAGGACCTATCTATCCAAATGACCAGCCGGCCTCGACGTATTGGTATCACGACCACACCGGCAAGTTGACCGGCAAGCATGTCTATATGGGAATGGAAGGTTTCTATCTCATCCGCGATCCGGCCGAAGACAGCCTGAACCTGCCGGCCGGAAGCTATGACGTGCCGGTGGCGATCCAGGACCGGACCTTCAATGCGGACAACTCGCTCTCTTATACGGTCGGTTCCCGCACCATGGGCCCCGGCTCCATGATGGGTGAGATGGGCAATATGGGCCTCATGGGCAATACCTTGACCGTCAACGGCGCGGTGACGCCCTGCTTCACGTCTCGACGCACAAGTATCGGTTCCGCTTCCTGAACGGCTCGAACGCGCGCAGTTACCGGCTCTCGCTCAGCGACGGCAGCGCGATGACCGTGGTGGGCTCCGACCAGGGGCTGCTCGCGGCCCCGGTCGCGGTGACCTCGCTTCGATACCAGCGCGATTCCGGCCACGCTCGCACGCTTGACCAGGCTGACCGCGAGTCAGGCGACGGTGACGCGGCAGATCGTCTTCGCGCGCCAGCCCCACGGCGATTGGACCTTGAATGGGCCGCACGGGATCACGGGATGATGCTCCAGATGCAGACGCATTAAACGGAGGTGGCGACCGGCGCCGGGTCGTAGTCGAGATTCGGCCCGAGCCAGCGCTCGCACTCCTGCAGGCTCATTGACTTGCGCCGCGCGTAGTCCTCGACCTGATCGCGCGCGATCTTCCCGATTCCGAAGTATTTCGCGTCGGGATGGTTGAAGTACAGCCCGCTCACGCTGCTGGCCGGCAGCATCGCCATGCTCTCGGTGAGGGTGATTCCGGTGGTCGCCGACGCATCGAGCAGCTTGAAGAGGGTGATCTTCTCGGTGTGGTCGGGATTCGCCGGGTACCCAGGCGCCGGGCGGATCCCGCGGTAGTTCTCGCGGATCAGCTCCTGGTTGGTGAACTTCTCGGCCCGTCCGTAGCCGCAGAAATCCCGCGCCCGCTTGTGCATCGCCTCAGCGAGCCCCTCGGCGAGCCGATCGCCGAGCGCCTGGACCATGATCGCCGAGTAGTCGTCGAGCTTCGCCTTGTGCTCCGCGGCGAACTGCTCGATGCCGGGTCCGGCCGTCACCGCGAAGCCGCCGAGGTAATCGATTCGCCCGCAGTCTTTCGGGGCGAGATAGTCCGACAGGCAGAGGTTGAACTGATCCGGTTGCTTCTCCACCTGCTGGCGGAGCATGCACAGCTTCGAGAGGACCTTCGAGCGCTGGACGTCGGCGTACACCTCGATGTCATCGCCCACCGAGTTCGCGGCGAAGAAACCGATGGTCCCGGTCGCGGTGAAATACTTCTCCGTCTCGATCCGCTTGAGCATCGCCTTCGCGTCAGCGAACAGCTTCCTCGCCTCCTCGCCAACCAGCGGATCTTCGAGGATCTGCGGGAAGCGGCCGTGGAGCTCCCAGGCGCTGAAGAAAGGGGCCCAATCGATAAAGGGGATCAGCTCCGCCAGCGGAATGCTCTGGAACACCCGGGTGCCGAGGAACTCCGGGGTGGGGATATCGACCTGAGCCCAATCGAATGAAGGCTTCCGGGCGCGGGCGGCCTCGAGCCCAATCAGCTTCCGGGCTGCCCGGCGCGCCGCGAAACCCTCGCGCGCGAGGTTCTGCTTCCGGGTCACCTCGGCGAGGAACGCCGGCTTCTGCTCGGCCGACAAGAGCGCGCTCACCACGTTGACCACCCGTGAG
>JAYWBT010000130.1:0-12791 GCA_043781235.1 Deltaproteobacteria bacterium | reverse complement strand
GGTCCATCTGGAATGCGCGGCCGCGGGGCCGGCGGCGGGCGAGGAGCTGACGGCGAGCGCGCCACGGCGCGCGAAGCCCTGGGCGCGGTGCCGGCGGCGCGCGCGATCTGCAGCGCGACCGGTACGGCGCTGTCGGTCGGTCGCCCGCGCGCATCGAGCGCCCCGGCGCGTGGCACGTACGAGTCGCAGATGGGCGCGGTGCAAGGGAACTCGCCGCGGTCGGTGCGGATGCGGCAGGTCCCCGCCAGCAGGCCGCGCGCGGTGTCGAGCACGCGGTAGACCACGCAGGTGCCGCAGATGGGCCCGTAGGTGCAGACGCGGCCGATCTCCGACGGATCGGAAAAGCAGTCCTCGACGTCGGGGCAGTCCTGCTTCGGCGGCGGGAGGCGCGGTTCCATGCGGCCACGCAGATCGCCTCAAGGCCCAGTCGACGTCAAGCGTGCTCGACCTGGCCGCCGACGACGGTGGCGACGATGGGCACGCGCACGAGCTCTTCGGCGGGCACCTCGAAGAGGTCGCGGCCGAAGACGGTCAGGTCCGCCTCGAGCCCCTCGCGGATCTGGCCGCGCCGGTTCTCGGCGAACTCGGCGTAGGCAGCGCCGGTGGTGAACGCGCGCAGCGCCTCGTCTCGGCTGAGCCGCTGCTCCGGCATCCAGACGCCGCCCACCGCGGTCTTGCGGGTCACCGCGGCGCGCAGGCCCAGCCGCGGGTCGGGGTTCTCGACCGGAAAGTCCGACCCGAACGCGAGCGGCACGCCCGCCTCCAGCACGCTCCGCCAGGCGTACGCGCCGCGCTGCCGCTCGTTGCCGCGGCCCAGGCGCTCCTCGGCCCAGGGGCCGTCGCTGGTGGCGTGCGTAGGCTGCATCGACGCGATCGCGCCCGAGCGCTTGAGCAGCGCGAGGTCGCGGTGCCGCAGGATCTGCAAGTGCTCCGCGCGGGGCCGCAGCTCGCGAGGGACCCGCGCGAACGCCTCGAGCACCACCGCGCACGCTTTGTCGCCGATGCAGTGCACGCTGGGCTGGAAGCCATGCGCGGCCACCAGCGCGATCCGCTCGGCCAGATCGTCCGGCTCCATCAGCCAGAGGCCGACGTTGCCGGCCTCGTCGGCGTAGGGCTCGAACATCGCGGCGCCGCGGCTGCCGAGCGCGCCGTCGGCGAAGAGCTTCACCGAGCGCACCGTGAGCCGGCCGACGCTCTGCTGGTTGCGCCAGTGGACCATCTGCTCGACCAGCCGCTCGCGCGGGACCTGCCCGTCGATCATCGCGTAGACGCGGAGCGCGAGCTCGCCTGCGAGGGCGAGCTTGCGATAGGCCTCGAGCGACTCGGGGCTCGCGGCCGCGTCGTGGACGCCGGTGAGGCCGGCCGCCGAGAGATCGCTCAGCGACTGCAGGATCGACAACTCGGCCTCGCCCGCGGTGGGCCGCGGGATCGCGTTGCGCACCAGATCCATCGCGTTGTCCACCAGCACGCCGGTGGCGGACCCGTTGGCGCGGCGCACGATCTTGCCGCCGGCCGGATCGGGGGTCGCGTTGGTGATCCCCGCCCGACGCAGCGCTGCGTCGTTGCACCAGAGCGCGTGCACGTCCACCCGGGTCAGCGCCACCGGGTGCAGCGGCACCTCCTGCGACAGCCGCGCGCCGTCGGGGAAGGCGCGCCCCGGCCAGCCATTCTGGTCCCAGCCCATGCCGAGGAGCCAGCTGCCGGCGGGCTGGCTCGACGCGCGCGCCGCCACCCGCGTCACGCACTCGTCCTCGCTGCGCGCGCCCGCGAGCCGCACCTGCGCGAGCGTGCGGCCGTGCAACGCCGGATGGCCGTGCGCATCGACCAGGCCGGGCACCGCGCAGCCGTCGCCGACGCTGACCAGCTTCACGTCTTTGCCAGCCTCACGCTCGCACTGATCGAGCGTGCCGACGCGCACGAAGCGACCGCCGCGCACCAGTGCCGCCTGCGCTTTGGGACGGGAAGGATCGAGCGTGTAGAGCGTTCCCTCCACGAGGAGATCGGGCATGCGCGAGCCAATAGCAGGGTCGGTGAAAGATCGCAGCCTCTGCTCCGTTATGCTCGGAGGATGGAGAACCGCTTCGATGGTCGCCTGCTGGTCGCGCTCGCCGTGAGCGCCCTGCTGGGCGTGCTCTTCTGGCACGCGTGGCCGCTCTATCCCTTCAAGCTGCTGGTGGTGCTGATGCACGAGAGCGGGCACGCCCTGGCCACGCTGTTGGTCGGCGGCGCGGTCGACCGCATCGTCATCAGCCCGAACGAGGGGGGCGTCACCTTCTCGCGCTACCCGCCCGGCCTGGTGCGCGAGGTGATCATCTCCAGCGCGGGCTACGTCGGCTCGGCGATCTCCGGCTGCGTGCTTTTGTATACGGCGGCGCGGGCAAAGGCGGCGCGCTGGCCGCTCGTCGCGCTGGCCGCCTGGACCGCGATGGTCACCGTGCTCTGGGTGCGCGACGGCTTCACCCTGCTCTTCGTCGGCGGCTGCACGCTGGTGCTTGGCCTGGTCGCGCGCTTCGGGCCGCCACTGCTGCGCCGCGGGCTGCTGGTCTTCCTGGCTGCGTTCTCGGTCTGCTATGCGCTCTACGACATCAAGGACGACCTGCTGCATTTTTCCAGCTGGTCCGGAAAGACCGACGCCGACGCGCTCGCGCACGCCACGCTGATCCCCGCGATTGTCTGGGCGGTGGGCTGGGGCGCGCTCTCGATCGGGCTGGTGGCGCTGACGCTGCGCCGCATTCTGATCGAGCGCCCAGCCTGAGCTTTTTCGGCTGGCGCCCGGCCCGTTCAAGCTCTAGCTATCGAAAAACTTCTAGCGAAAGGGTTGGTCATGACCAAAGTCGCACTGTTTGCCAGGCTGCACGCGAAGCCGGGCAAGGAAGAAGAAGTCGCGAAGTTCCTCGCCGGTGCGCTGCCCCTGGCGCAGGCGGAGAAGCAGACGACAGTCTGGTTTGCGCTGCGCTTCAGCAAGAGCGAGTTCGGCATCTTCGACGCGTTCGCCGACGATACCGGGCGCAAGGCGCATCTGACCGGCCCCATCGCCGCCGCGCTGATGAAGCACGCCGGAGAGCTCCTCTCGCAGCCGCCCAAGATCGAGCAGGTGGATTTGCTCGCGTCGAAGCTGAACAGCTAGCTGGAGCTTCGCGCCGTGCCGGCGGTCGCGCGGCGGCGCATCCTCGCCGCAGGTGCCACCGCTTTATCCCTACACGCCACGCAGGCGGATGCTCGTGTTGCCAAACTTCGCGACCACCTCGAGCTCTCCGCCCAAGGCCTCGAGGTAGCGCTTCAGCGTCGAGAGGAGCCAGTCGTCCCGCCGCTCCATCTTGGAGATCTCGCTCTGCGCCTTCTCCGGCGCTGCCGCGACCTCTACCTGATTCTTGCCTGCCATCGCGCGCAGCTCCCGCAGGATCATCTCGAGCTGCAGCTCGTCCATGGCCTCCCCAGGCTTGCCTTGACTCTGCGGGCGCTGGCGGCGCTCGACCACGAATGTCAGACCCCTTCGTTAGGGTGCTTCTCGAGAGGAGAAACACCATGGATTCAACGAGGAGGCCGGAGATGTGCAAGCACGGGAACGCGGCGTCGCTCGGGCTGCCGACGGAGCTGCCGCGGTCATCGCTCGGAGCAATGAGCAGTCCCGACCTCGTTGCCGCCACCCGCGTGCTCGCCAGGAGAGCGTGCGGTGTCGAAGCGGAGCTCCTCCTTCATCTGGGCGAGATCGACGAGAGAGGGCTTTATCTCGACTTCGCCTTCCCTTCGATGTTCGCGTTCTGCGTCGGCGAGCTGGGTTTCTCCGAGGACGCCGCCTACAACCGGATCACCGTGGCCCGTGCCGGTCGCCGCTGGCCGGCTGTCGTCGATGCGCTTCGCTCGGGGCAGGTGCACCTGGCCGGGCTGCGTCTGCTCGCGCCGCACTTCACCAGTGAGAGTCACCGCGACGTGCTGGCACTGGCGGCCGGGAAGTCGAAGCGCGAGCTCGAGGAGCTCGTCGCACGCCTTGCGCCGCAGCCGCCCGCTCTGGAGGTGATCCGCAAGCTGCCAGAGCGTTCCACCTCCGCATCGCCCCAGCCGGCGCTTGCCTCGGCAGCCCTATCCTCCCCGTTGCACCGGCCGGGGGAGCAGCGCTCCGTCATCGCGCCGCTCACCGCGGAGACCTTCAAGTTTCAATTCACCGGCACGCGCGCGCTTCGCGACAAGCTACGCCAGGCGCAGGACCTGCTCCGGCACCGGCTTCCCGACGGAGACCTGGCGGCGGTGATCGAAAGGGCAGTGGATCTGCTGATCGAGCAGGTGAAGAAGGAGCGGTTCGCGACGGGGCGGAAGCCGCGGAACCAGTCGAGGAAAGATGCGGACAGATCGTCGTCGCGTCACATCCCTGACTCGATCAAGCGCGCGGTCTTCGAACGCGACGGAGGACGCTGCAAGTTCAGCGACCAGCGCGGCCGGAGGTGCGCCGAGACGGGCACGCTCGAATTTGATCACCTGAACGGATTCGCGCGGACCCATCTCCACGACCTCGACGGGATCCGGCTGCTCTGCCGTGCGCACAACCAACACGCAGCGGAGCAGCTGTACGGACGCGCCTTCATGGAACGAGCGCGCACGTCGACGGACTCGACTCGTCCCGGGACGAGTCCACTGAGCAGGCTGCTCTAAGAGGCGGCACGGGGCGACGCCTACTCGCGCGGGCGCATCCGGTAGCCGAGGAAGTCGGCCAGCGAGCCGAGCCGGGTGAAGTACGGGTTGTGCTCGCGCTCGCGGGCGATGCTCGAGACGGGCACGTCGCCGTAGTCGTGGCCGGGATAGAGGCGCACGTCGCCGGGCAGCTGCGAGATGCGCTGGAGGCTCTGGTACATCTGCGCGGGGTCGCCGCCGGCCAGGTCGCAGCGGCCGCAGGCGTTGACGAAGACGGTGTCGCCGGCGAAGAGCGCGCCGGGCTCGCTGCCGTATGCGTCGAGCGCATAGCAGGTCGAGCCGGGCGTGTGTCCGGGCGTGTGGAGCGCGCGGATGCGCAGCGGGCCGACCTCGAGGACATCGCCCGCGGCGAGCGGCGTCACCTCGCGCTGCAGCTCGGGCGCGAGGCGGGGCACGTCCGCGCCATGCACGTGAATGCGAACGCTCGCCTTGCCCAGCAGTGGGGCGAGCCCGTTGACGTGGTCGTGGTGGTGGTGGCTCACCAGCGCGTGCGTCACCGTGCGCCCGTCCTCCTCGGCGGCGGCGAGCGCCGCGTCCACGTCCCACGCGGCATCCACGATCGCGGTCTCGGGCGAGCCTTGCGCGCCGACGAGGTAAACGAAGTTGTCCATCGGCCCGAGCTTGAGCTGCCGGATGTACAGGCCGCTCGGCGAGGCGGGCTGAGCGGAGGCGCTCATCGCGCGGACCCGGCGGTGAGCTTGCGCAGAGCTGGCTCATCGAAGCCCGCCACCACGGTGGTGCCGTCGGACATCGTCGGCGCGCGCAGCGTGCCCTCGCGGCCGAGGAACAGCTTGCGCAGCTCTTCGTCCGACGCTTTGGCGATCTCCACCTCGATCACCTTCGCGCCCCGCTTCGCTACGCCGCGCTTGTGCCTGCGCACCAGCGCGATCGCCTCGTCGCCGGGGATCGGCTCCTTCCGCACGTCGCGGAAGCCGTACTCCACTTCATTGCGTGCGAGAAACTCCCGCACCGGGCGACAGCCCATTCAATTGCGGCCGAAGAAGGTCAGCTTTGCCATGCGGCCCTTCTATCAAGCTACCAGGGTCCAGTGTTGACCAGCACCACGATCTCGCCGCGGTGGCCCCTGGTCGAAGGGTAGTGCAGCAGCAGATCGCTGCGCCCCTTGCCGTCGAGATCGACCGGCTCCACCACGCCCATCGCCCGCACCTCGACCTTCTCCGAAGCTTCCTCCGCCACCACCGCGCTGGCGCCGCGCGAGAGGAAGATCGACAGCTCCTCGTCGCCGGTGCCAAAGGCGAGGTCGGGCTTCTTGTCGCCGTCGTAGTCGCCGCTGAAGTCCACCGCCTGCAGATCGGCGTCGCCCGAGAGGGAGAGGCGGAACTTGAGCGTCCGCTCGGCGAGCGGCTCCTCGGCGAAGCGTCGCGCTTTCGGCAGGAAGGGAAAGATCTGGAACACCACCTTCACCGACTTGGTGGTGAGCACGCGGATAAACGCGAGCACGCCGAAGCTCATCGACGGCACGATCAGGTCCGGGTGGCCGTCGCCGGTCACGTCGAGCAGCTGCACCTCGAGCGGCCCCACGCCTTCGCTCTTCAGCACCTGCGCCGGCTCGCGCGCGTAGCCGCCGCCCTTCTTGCCGAAGTAGACGAAGCTCGAGCTGGTGGCGCTGGCGATGCCCTCGAACACCTGCTTGCGGACGACCAGATCCGCGACGCCGTCGCCGTCGAGATCGCGAACCAGGATCGACGCGTTGGTCTGCTTCTCTTGATGCTCCTCCTGCGAGCGGATGCCGAAGTCGCGGGTGAAGTCGGGCTGGGGATGGAACGACATCCCCGGCCCCTGCCGGTAGATGGCGACCCGGTCCTCCTGCGTGGCCAGAATGTCCAGCAGCCCGTCGCCGTCGGTGTCGGCGAGGTGCAGCGCGGGAAAGCCGTAGGTCACGCCGATGGGCGGGATGGAGCCCGGCACGCGCGGGGGGCTGCGGCCGCCGCCCCGCATCCCCGCGTCCATGTCCACCTCGACCTGCGCGGCCTTGACATATCCCGCCGGCCCACGCTTCCAGATCCAGAGCGTCCCGAGCCCCGGCACCAGCAGGTCGTGGCTCTTGGGCCCAGCGATATCGTGCACGAGGTGCACCCGCGGCAGCTCGCCGGGGATGGGCTGGTGGAAGAGCGTGGGCTGTTCAATGAGGGTGCGCAGCGGCCCGGCCACGCGGCCCGGAAAGTCCACCGCCGAGATGCCGTGCGGGGTGAGGTACAGCAGCGAGTCGCCGCGGCCACCCTCGACCGCGCCGACGTCGAAGGCGCAGATCTCATCGTCCGCCACGGGCAGGACGAGGTCGGGACGGGGCGCGAAGATGCCCTCGCGGTTCCAGAACACGGCGAGGAACCTCTTCTGGTAGGGCGGCACGCCGGTGGTGAAGGCGGCGAGCACGTCCTTGCGCCCGTCTCCGTCGAGGTCGGCGGGCACCACCGCGAACACGTCGCCCGCCACTTCGAGCGGCTCGATCCGGAAGCGGCCCGGCGCAGCGGCCGCCAGCATGAGCGCGAGCAGCATGTTCACGGGTCAACCTCGAGAGATCGTGCGGGGCCTGCCGATGCCACCGCGGATACCTACCATCCGGAGGCCTCCTGCCGGGAGCATCTCGCCATGGACCCCCTCGCCCTCCTCCGCGCCAAGCTCCGTAAGGACACCGCCTTCGCGCGCAAGACCAAGGCGCTGATCCGCGGTGTCTTCTCGGCGCGCATTCCTCCCAACCCGGTCCACCGACTGCTCCTCGCCGAGCGATCGATGCGCCGGATGGTCCTCTATGAGCTCGCACGCGGGCTGTATTACCAGCCGCTGTTCGAGCTCCAGTGCGCGGAGGTCGGCGCAGGCGTGCGGCTCGAGCTGACGCCCGACTCCAAGCTGCCCGCCATCGACAACTGCGCGCTGGTGCTGGGCGAGCGGGTGCGCATCAATGCGCGGACCACCTTCCAGGGAGCGCGCAACGCGCCCACCATGGCGCGCATCGAGATCGGCAGCGACACCTATCTGGGGTCGCGCGTCGTGCTCCGCGCCGGGCTCGGGATCCGGCTCGGGCATCACGTCACCATCGCGTCGAACGTGATCCTGTCGAGCGATCCCGGACACCCGCTCGACCCGATCCGCCGGCGCAGCGAAGCCGCGCCGCTCGAGGACCTCCGCCAAATCAATGTCGGCGACGACGTCTGGATCGCCGAGGGCGCGACCATCCTGGGCGGCGTCACCATCGGCGACGGCGCGATCATCGGCGCGCACGCGGTGGTGACCAAGGACGTGGCCCCGCGCTCGGTGGTCGCGGGCAATCCGGCCAGGCTGGTCAAAGTGCTGGACCCAGCTCCGGGCCTGCGCAGCGCCAGCTGATCCGAGCCGTGCGCTCTCGACGGCCCGTTCGCTCCGCGCGCGACCCAGACCCTTTCCCGCTTGTACGCCATAATCAAAAGACACGCCGCGTGCCCTCCGGTCCAGGTCACCTTGCGGGTCGCGAAAGGACGCTGGAACCTGCGCAGCAAATCACCTGCACCTGCTGGTCGAGGCCGAAGGCAAAAAGTCCCGCGGTGTGAGATGACGCGCATATCTTTGAAGACGCCGCGCGCGGCCGCCCGCGCACTGCGCCTCGTCCGATGAATCTCGGGCACCGTGCGCGCGCCTGGGGCGAGAAAGTCAGCGCCACCTTCATTCAGCTCGCCCGCTCGGGGCCGTCGCGGCGTAGCCCCTGACGGCGACCGGGCATTGCCTCCCCGAGAGGACGCAGCAGCGGGTCAGCGGTGTGTGCACGCGCTCTCTTGGAGCGTCTATGCTCCCTTCATGCTCGTTCGCATTCACCTCGCGCTCGGCCTCGCCGTCAGCACGCCGCTCTTTTTCTGGGCGCTGTCCGGCCTGCTCTACGCCCTGCCCGGCCAGGTCGACGGAGGCGGCGCCTACGCCGCTATCGACCCTTCGCGCCTGCGGCTCGATCCGGCCGAAGCGCTGCGGCGCGCGTCGGAGCTCGCCGGCCGGCCGCTGTCCATCACCGCGCTCACGCTCCAGCAGCGCGACGGGCGCCTCGCGTACGAGGCGATCGGCGGCATGGGGATGGACTCGGTGACGGTAGACGCCGAGACGGGCGCGGTACAGCTCACCTCGCCGCCCCGGCCGCTGACGCGCTTCTTCCGGCAGGCGCACTTCTTCTGGTTCGCGGGCCGGCTGCAGATTCCGCTGCTGGTGCTCTGCGCAGCGCTCTCCTGCGCTTCGGTGCTGAGCGGGCTCCTGCTCGCGCTGCGCCGGCTGCGGCGGTCCGCGGGCTAAGGTATTTCAAGTTCGGGTCTGATCACCTTTGCATCAGGAAGGCGGCGAGGGACGGCCACAGCGCGCCCCCGGTACGCTCGACGAAGAATCCAAAATGTCCCACCGCTCGCTGGCCGATCGCTTTCGGGTCCACCAGCCGCTCCTCGATACGCGCATTGCGATAGAGCCTGTGGAGCGCGCGGACGGCTTCGACCGGCGCGTAGCTCTGGTCATCGGCGACGAGGTAGCATCGCCAGGGCGCCGCGATCTCGGCGAAGACGTTCGGACGCGCGCGCGCGTAGCTCCAGATGTAGTCAGGATCACGGCCCCAACGCGCCCACTCGAGCGCCACGCCCGCCGGCACGTCCTGCCCGCCGGTGAGCTTGCTCAGCGGCCCATAGCCGAGCAGATGGGTCAGCGGCGGCAGGACCAGATACCAGAGCGAGGCCATCCGCGCACGGCCGGCGCCGCTCCAGTAGCGCCAGTATCCGCTCTGTGCGGCGACGGTAGCGATCGCCGACAGCTTCACGCTGGATGGCGCGAGCCCGAGGAGCTGCCCTCCCGCGCTGTGGCCCACCAAGGTGAGCGGAACGCCGAGCCAGCGCTGCTGCGCGAAGCGGAGCGCGCCTTCCAGGTCCTGCTCGCCCCAGTCGTGCATCGCCGCGCGCATCCTGCAGTTCGCGCGCCCGACCCCTCGATAATCGAAGGTCAGCACCGCGAAGCCTTGTCCCGCAAGCCACCGCGCCAGCGGCCCGTAGAACCGGCGCCGCACCCCCATCGCGCAGGCGAGCACGACGGCTGTCGCGGGAGCCAATTCCGGCTCGAAGACGTCTGCCTCGAGCGCAAGCCCGTCCGCCGCCGGAAAGCTCAATGCCAGAGGGTCGCGCACGCTAGACGTCGAGCTCCTTCACTTCGCCGGCGCGCTCCATGATGAACTTGAAGCGCGCGGCGACGTCCTTGCCGAGCAAATCGTTGATGACCCGGTCGGTCTCCAGCTCGTTATCGATGGTTACCCGCAGCGACATGCGCCGCTTGGGATCGAGCGTGGTGGACTTGAGCTCGTCGGCGGTCATCTCGCCGAGGCCCTTGAACCGCATGATGTTGGGCTTGGCGTTGCCTTTGGCCTTGTCCTTCAAGATGCGATCGCGGTCGGGCTCGTCGAGCGCCCAATACGTCTCCTTGCCGATCTCGATCTTATAAAGCGGCGGCTGGGCGATATACACCGCACCGGCGCGAATCAGCTCGCGCAGGTGCCGATAGAAGAAGGTCAAAAGCAAGGTCGCGATGTGGTGACCGTCGCTGTCGGCGTCCATCAAGAGAAAGATCCGGCCATAGCGAAGCTTGCTGGCGTCGAAGTCGGCTCCAATGCCGCAGCCGAGCGCGCTGACGATATCGGTCAGCTCCTTGTTGGCGGTCACCTTGTCGGTCGACGCCTGCTCGGCGTTGAGCACCTTGCCGCGCAGCGGGAGGATGGCCTGCGTGCGCCGGTCGCGGCCCTGCTTGGCCGAGCCCCCGGCGCTGTCGCCTTCGACGATGAACAGCTCGCTGTCGGCCGGATTGGTGGAGGAGCAGTCGGCGAGCTTGCCCGGCAGGTTCATCCGGTGCGAGACGGCGGTCTTGCGCGTCACCGCCTGCGCCGCGGACCGCGACGCTTCCCGGGCGCGCGCGGCGAGGATGATTCGCGCAATCACCGCCTCGGCGACGCTCTGGTTCTCGTTGAGCCACTTCTCCAGCGCCGGCCGGATCGCGCCGTCCACCTGCGCTGCGACCTCTGGATTGTTCAGCCTGCCTTTGGTTTGCCCCTGGAACTGCGGGTCGACGACATAGGCTGAAAGGATGACCGCGATACCCTCGCGGATATCCTCGGCGGTGAGCGTCACGCCCTTGGGCGCGAGCGAGTGCGTCTCGATGTAATTGCGCACCGCCTTGACGATGCCCGAGCGCAGGCCCGCCTCGTGCGTCCCGCCATTGATGGTGGGAATGCCATTCACATAGCTGCGGAGGTGCTCGTCGGTGGCCTCGGTCCAGACCAGCGCGACCTCGAGCCGCACCTCGGCCTCGACCGATTTGTAGAAGAGCGCGCCCGGCGGGATCTGCAGCGGCGCCAGAGACGGCACCTCCGGGATCTCCCCGTCTTGGGCCGTGCCCTCCCCGGCCGTGCCCTCTCCGGCCGTGCCCTCTCCGGCCGTGCCCGCTCCGGCCGTGCCCTCCCCGGCCACGCCATCGTCCACGCCGTCGCGCGGCGCCAGCGGATTGACGCGCGCGGGCTCCGGCGGCCGCCCAGGCTCGGGCACCCGCGCCGCCCCGGGCACCGTGTTCTTCCCGCGCTCGGCCACCACCCTGGCGAGGTATTCGGCGATGCCGCCATCGTGCTGGAAGGTCTCCTCGACGGCGGGGCTCTGGGTCTCGTCGCGCCAGGCGACGGTCATCCCGCGGTGCAGATAGCTCTTCGCCTCGAGGCGCTCGCGGATGACCTGGGCGTCGAATCGCGCCTTGGCCCCGAAGATGTCCGGGTCGGGAGTGAAGGTCATCGAGGTGCCGGTGCCGCGCGCGTTGCCTTCGGCCTTCAGCTTCGAGGTGGCCAGACCCCGCGCAAAGGTCTGCACGTAATGCTTGCCGTCGCGCTTGACGCGCGCGATCAGCGACTCCGACAGGGCATTGACGACGGACGAACCGACGCCGTGCAATCCGCCCGAATGGATATAGTTGCCTTGATCGAACTTTCCTCCCGAATGCAGCGTGGTGAGGATCACTTCAATCGCGGGCTTCTTGTATTTCGGCATCACGTCGACCGGGATGCCGCGTCCGTCGTCGGTGACGGTCATGGTGCGGCCGTCGCGCGCGAGCGTCACCTCGATGCGCGCGGCATATCCATTGATGACCTCGTCGACCGAATTGTCGATGATCTCCCACAAGAGATGGTGATATCCCGACGCGTCGGTGCCGCCGATATACATGGCGGGGCGCTTGCGGACCGGCTCGAGGCCCTCGAGCACCTGGATATCGGCCGCGTTGTAGGTCGCCTTCTTGACCGCCATTTAGCTCTTTGCCTCCGGCTCGGGCAGCTTCAGCCAAAGCAGCTCTCTCGAGACGGGATGCAACTTGTCCTTGCGCACCAGCTCGCGCCCGCGCCCGCCGCGCGCGACCATTTCGCCCTTGCGGAGCTCCACCTGCACCTTCTTGCCCTTCTCGCTCTCGAGCGGAATGGCCTGCCAGTCACCGCGCCTCTCGTCAGCGCACTTGAAGGCAACCACGCGGTCGTCGTCGTCGAGCTTGATCACCGTGACGCCGCGGCCGGGACCCGCGAGCTCGTTCACCTCCCCGACCGCGCAGACGAGCGCGTGCCCCTGCTCGCTGACGACGCCGAGCAATTGATCCTCGCTGCAGGGAGCGATGCCGAACAGCTCGTCCCCCTCGGCCGGCTTGGCGAAGCGCCGGCCCGCGCGCGTGGAGATCTCGGCGTGGGCGCTCAATGCGAATCGCAAGCCATAACCCTGCCTGGAGACGGCCAGCAAGGAGGCCGGCTGCGGCAGCCGCTGATCTAAAGAGACCGCGTAGACCATGCGCTCCTGGTCGTCGAGCTTGAAGAGCTTCTGCACCGGGTCGCCATATCCCGTGGACGCCGGGATATCATTGAACCGCGTGACATAAGCGGTGCCAAAGTTGCTGAACAGCACCAGGTTCGATTTCAGGGACCCGGCGAGCACCGCCATCACCTCGTCGCCCTCGCGCACGCGCGTCTGCGCGGGGTCTTTCATTTCGCGCACCCGCTTGATCCAGCCGTCGCGCGTCAAGACCACATGAGCGTCCTCGTCGGCGATGAAGGCCTCTTCGCTGTACTCGATCTCCTCGGAGCC
>JAYWBT010000129.1:0-33710 GCA_043781235.1 Deltaproteobacteria bacterium | reverse complement strand
ATGGCGGTGAGGCAGCGCACGCGCGCGTCGCCGCAGGCATGGTCGGGAAGGCCGACCAGGTAGAAGCCCGGGATGCCGAGCGAGAGATCGACCTGGACGTCGATGAGTCGCGCGGAGGCGCCCGCGATGGCGGCGCTGTGGAGGGACGAGTGCACGGCGCGACGTATTGCGAGCGCCGTGCCGCCGCGCGCTTAGAGCGGGGAGCCGCTCGCGGCCGGCCAGGACGAGACCCCACGGTCTAAAACCGGTGCCTCGTTTCGGTCGCGCCGCCGCGCCACCCGCACGCGATTCGTCACCGTCGCGGCAACAGCATCGCGCGCTCCACGATCTCTCGGCTCTGCGGGGGAAGAGGGGGGGATCCCCCCTCGGGGGCGGTCGTACGAAACGTACGGGTGGCCGCAAGAGCCCCGCACCCCCTGGAGAGGTCGGGGCTCCTGTGGCCCGCTCCTAGCGCGCGGCGGCGCGGCGCAGGCGCGTGGCCGCTTCGGCGGCGGCCGCGGCCGGGACGTCGAGGTGCGTGACCAGCCGGATGCGCGACGCAGAGACCGCAGCGCAGAGCACGCCCTCGGCCCGCGCGGCGGCGACCAGCTGGGCCGCCGGCATCGGCAGATCGACCAGCAGGATGTTCGTTTCGGGCGCGACGCAGCGGAAGCCGGGCAGGGCGCCGAGACTTTCCGCAAGCGCGCGCGCGGCGGCGTGGTCGTCCGCGAGCCGCTCGAGGTGATGGTCGAGCGCGTACGCCCCTGCGGCCGCGAGGATGCCGACCTGCCGCATCCCGCCGCCGAGCCGCTTGCGCAGCCGGCGCATTTTCGCCACCCGCTCGCGCGTCGAGGCCACCAGCGAGCCCGCCGGCGCGCCCAGGCCCTTGGAGAGCGCGACGCTCACGGTGTCGGCGCAGGCGCCGTAGTCGGACAGCTTCACGCCCGAGGCGATATGCGCGTTCCACAGCCGCGCGCCGTCGAGGTGCACCGCGAGCTTCTCGGCGCGGCACAGCGCGGCAACGGCGCGCAGCTTTTCCAGAGGCCACACCGACCCCCCGCCGCGGTTGTGCGTGTTCTCGACGGCGACCGCCTTCTGCAGCGGCGCGTGAAGGTCGTCGGTGCGGCGCAGGACGCGCTCGAGAACCTCCGTCCCGAAGATGCCGCGCTCGCCATCGATCACCAGCGATTGCGCGCCCCACAAGGCCGACGTCGCGCCGCCCTCGTAGTTCACCAGGTGCGCGCCGCGCTCGCAGACCACCTCGTCGCCCGGTCCCACCAGCACGCCCAGCGCGAGCTGGTTCGCCATGGTCCCGGTCGGAACCCAGAGTGCGGCCTCCTTGCCCAGCAGCGCCGCGACGCGCTCCTCGAGCGCGTTGACGGTGGGATCCTCGCCGTAGACATCGTCGCCGACGGGCGCCTCGGCCATCGCGCGGCGCATCGCGGGGGTGGGGCGGGTCACGGTGTCGCTTCGCAGATCGATGAGGTCCATGCCGGGTTAGTAATACGCGATGGCCCGCGAGTCGAAGGAAGGGAAGCGCGCGCGCGCGAAGAGCGTCGTCGACGCGCTCGCCCGCAAGATGCCCGAAGCGAAGATCGAGCTCGACTATAAAGACGAGCTGCAGCTTCTGGTCGCGGTGATGCTCTCCGCCCAGTGCACCGACAAGCTGGTGAATACCGTCACTCCCGCGCTCTTCGCGCGACACCCGACGGCTGCCGATTACGCGCGCAGCACGCCCGAGAAGCTGGGCGAGCAGATCCGCCGCGTCGGCTTGTGGCGGACCAAGGCGAAGAACCTGCACGCGAGCATGACCACCATCGCCGCGCAGGGGGGCGCGATCCCGCGCACCCGCGAGGCGCTCGAGGAGCTGCCCGGCGTCGGCTGGAAGACCGCGGGCGTGGTGGCGAACCACGCCTTCGGGACGCCGGCGCTGCCGGTGGACACGCACGTCGGCCGTGTCTCGCGAAGGCTGGGGTTCACCGCGCAGGAGGATCCGCGCAAGGTCGAGGTCGAGCTGTCCCGGTTGCTGCCGCCCGAGCGTTGGGGCCTCGCGCACCAGCTCTTGATCTGGCATGGACGGCGCACCTGCTTCGCGCGCAAGCCGCTCTGCGCGAGCTGCGTGGTGGCAGACCTTTGCCCGCGAAAGGGAGTCAGAGAGAGCGCGTGATTCCGGTCAATGCCGCAAGCCGGGCCCAAAAAGCAGAAGGCCCGGACCTTGCGGGCCGGGCCTTCGCTTACGAGCAAACGGCGCTTGGCTTTAGGCCGGGCGAACGTTCTGCGCCTGCAGGCCCTTGGGGCCCTTGGTCACTTCAAACGTCACCTTCTGGCCCTCGGCGAGGGTACGGAACCCTTCGCTCTGGATGGCGGTGTGGTGGCAGAAGACGTCTTCGCCGCCATTGTCCTGCGTGATAAAGCCAAAGCCCTTCGCATCGTTGAACCACTTCACGGTACCGGTCAGCATTTTCTACTTTCGTGTGATCGGGCGCAGTGTCGCGCCTGAGCCCCCGAACGCGTTCTTGTGAAGCTCCGAGGTTGCGGGGCGTTTAGCAGGTCCGTCGGAGCATTGCAAGAGTTCGCCGCTTCACCGCTGCTTTTCGTAGAGAAGGACCTCGTTTCCGTCCTGCAGCAGCGCTTCGTAGCGGGCCCAACCCCTGGGAGCCTTCGCCACGTACGAGGTCCAGGCGGTCACCGTGAAGGGGAAGTCGGCGTCGGCGAAAGCGTTGATGAAGGCCTCCGGGGGAGCGTGCGCCGGGCAGGTCGCGGGGACGCCGTTGGCGATGATCGATGCGGCCTGCAGCCAGCCGCAGACGACCTTCGCATTCAAGCCTGGCGTGGGAGGCAAATGCGCGCTCGCGATCACCAGCAAGAGATCTGCGGGCAAGTGGCGCAGGTAGCCGCTCGCGAGGCCGAGGATGTGGTGCGCCGCGGTGCCGGCGAGCTTCGCCTCCGGGCCGCATGAACCGTCCTCCTTCCACGGCAGCGTCGCGGCCTTGAGCGAGTCGTGCCAGATGGCCGCCGCGACCAGCACGTCGTCGTCCGGCCTGAGGTCATAGGTCTTGCGGTAGACGTCGGCGAGCGCGCGGGCGTGCTGGAGATTTGCCCAGGTATGGACGGCGAGGCCGCCCGGGTAGCCGTGGTGGCCGTCCTCGCAGGGCCCGCCGGGCGCGGAAGAGAAGCGCCCGGTGCCGGTCTTCGGCAGGTTGAGCGGGCCTTCGAGCAGGCCCCGGTCCTGGAGCAGCTTTGCCGCCTCGGCCGGATGCGCGTACGCCCACGCCTCGGGCGGCAGCCAGGGCGCCGCAAGCTGCGCTTCGACCGCCGCGCGCAGCGGCCCGTCCTTGATGGCGCCTGCGGCCTTGCGGACCTCGAGGTTGGCGGCGTGCGCGAAGGGCAGCTTGTCGGCGATCGCCCGGGCGCGCTCGGCGGGTCCCGCGAGCGCCAGCAGCAGGCAGATCAGCATGGTTGTTGACCTCGGTGGTTTTCTTGCGATGTCAGGGGGTCAGACTATCGTTGCGCGCATGCAGAACGACAACGTCATTCGCGAGACGATCCAAGCGCAGCTCATCACCGCGGTGGAGCTCGGGTTCGAGACCGAGGAGGCGCTGGCGGAGACGGCGGGCCTGCTCGCCGAGGCGGAGGCCGCGTACCTTCGCCTCTCGCATCCGCGTTCGCTGCCGCCGCCCCCGCGCCGCGCGTGATCGCAGCCCGGGTGCTATGAGGCGAGCCGGGGTCGCGGGCTGGCCCTGGACTGGAGCCTGCCGTGTACGCCTTCGTCGTGCTGAAATATCGCTATCCGCTCGAGCGCATCCAGCAGACCACCGAGCGCCACCGCGCGTACCTGCGCGAGCTGTTGGCGCAGAAGAAGCTGGTCGCCTCGGGGCCGTTCGACCCGCGCGACGGCGGAGGGCTGCTCCTCCGCGCGGCCGACGACGCCGAGCTGCAGGGCATCCTGGCGAAGGATCCCTTTCAGATCGAGCAGCTCGTCGACACCACCATCCACCGCTGGACGCCGAACATCGGCGTCGAAGGGCTCGACTCGCTACCGCGATGAGCCGGCGCGCCGGGTCGGCCCGCGCCCAAACGAGGGTTACGCGCCCAGCGCTCGGCCGCTCGCACGCAAACCGTTGCGGGGTGAACGCTCGTTGCTCGTGCGCCGCTCGATGCGCACGGTTCCTAGACCAATCCATTCCGGGAGGTTTCACATGGCTCGTGCTTCAAAGAAGGTCTCTCTCGTCTCTGCGATCGCCGGCGCGGCGCTCCTCTTTGCGACGGTCCCCAGCGCGGTTTTCGCGCAGGACGCGGCGGCGCAAGGTCAGGCGGCTCCTGCGCCCGAGAAGCACCACAGCAAGCTCAAGGGCGCGGTGGTCGGCGGCGCGGGTGGCGCGGTGGTCGGTGGCAAGAAGGGCGCAGCGGCCGGTGCGGCGGGCGGCGCGCTCTGGCAGCACCACAAGAACAAGAAGGCCGAGAAGGCCGCAGCCAAGGGTCAGTAGCAGCCTGCCGCGCGAGTCGCTCCCGTGGTTCAGCGCGCGCCGAGCGGTGCGCGTTGAGCCCTCAACCTTTCAGGCGAGCTCGGGGAAGTCCGCCAGCACGAGCGCTCGCAGCGCGGCTTCCACCGGCGCGAGTTCGCCTCCGGCCTGCAGCGCGATGACGGTCTGCTCGAGGCCCGCGCAGGCGTCCCCAATGGCTGCAAAGCCGAACGAGCCCGCAGTTCCCGCGACCTGGTGAGCCCGGCGGCGGGTCACGCCCTGCAGCGCAGGGTCGCGCGGGTTTATGCCGAGCTGCTTCACAGCGGTCTGCAGCCCGGCCACGAGGTTGGGCAGGTCGGCGGCATAGTGCGCGCTCATCAGCTCGAGCGCGCGCAGATCGTCGGCGCCGAGCACCGGCTCCTCCCCGCTTCCGATGCCGTGCTTTCTCAGGAGCCGCTCCACCTTGGCGAGCAGCTCGGGCGCCGTAATCGGCTTCGCCAGCACCTCCTCGATGCCGGATTGCCGGGCGAGCGTCTGCAGCTCGCGCGGCGACTTGCGGAAGGCGGACACGAAGAGGACCGGCACCATACAGCCACTCGAGCGCTGGGCCTTCACCCAGGCGGCGCCGTCTCCGTCGGGGAGGAGGCCGTCCATGATGATCAGGCCGGGCTTGTGCTTCAGCAGCAGGTCGCTGCCCGCCGAGCACCGCCCTGCCTCCAGCACGGTGTGGCCCTTGGCCGACAGGGTGACTGAGGCCAGCCGGCGAAAGTGCGCGTCGTCATCGATGATGAGGACGATTGCCATGGGCAAAGCCTAACCGGAATCGCTTCGCGACGCTTCGGCTTGCGAAACCCGAAAAGCTTTCTGCGTGGCCCGGGGCTGGAGCAAGCGCCCTCACGAGCTTCATGCAGCCGCCGCCGCGATCATCATGGTGCCCGTGTCCCAAGCCGTGGGCGCGAGCAGGAAGCCCGAGGCGATCACGTTGTTGGCTCCGTGGGCCATTGCCGCCGGCCAGACGCTGCCGGTGCGCCGCGTGAGCCAACCACTCGCGAGGGAGAGCTTCAACGAGCCGCAGAAGATGAGGGCCGCGCCGATCAACTGGACGACGGCGAGCGGAACCTCCGGCAGCAGCGTCGGGTAGCATATGTCTTTACGGCGTCTGCGTGATCAGCACCGGCCGGCCCGCCCACCCGGGCGGGACCACCAGCTCGACGGCGCTGTCAGGGATCCAGCCGGCGAGCCCGTTCGCGAGCTTCACGCGGCGGAAGCCACCCTCGTCGTCCTCGACGCGCACCGTGGTGCCCTCGTGCACCTCGAAGTGGCTGATGCTCTTGTCGTTAGGACCTTCGCGCGCGGGGACGGACACCGCGATCACCACCCCGCGCTTGAGCGCGAGGTCGTGGCCGACGGCCGAGGCGAAGGTGATCGCCGCCGCGATCAAAGCGACGCCGAAGCTGAGAGCGGCCGCGAGTCCCAGCGAGCGCTGCGCCGGGCGAAACATCCGGGCGCCGAGCAACAGCCATCCGAGCGTCCAGGCGAGGATCAGCAACGCCGCCGCGATGCCGCCCGGAAGCGGCGAGAGCACGCGCGAGAGCGTCTCGGTGCCGCCCTCTTCGCTCTCGCCCTCGAGCCGGTCGATGTTGCCGCGGCGCACTTCCGCCAGATCGGCGCGCGCGTCGTCGTCGCCGGGATCGAGGAAGAGCGCGCGCTCGAGATGCAGCGCAGCCAGCCCCCGCTTGCCCTGCCGTAGCCACGCCGCGCCCAGGTTGGTCTCCAACTCGGGAGAGGCGACTCCCTCCGAGACCAACGCCTGGTAGGCAGCAACGGCGCGTTGCAGGTCGCCGGAGAGGTAGGCCGCGTTGGCGTCGGCGAAGAGTGCGGCCGCGCCCCCGCCCGGCGCGGTGAGCTCGGGCCGCTGCGCGTCCGCCGGCGCCGCCAACGCAACCGCCAGGGCCCCGGCGGCGCCCCCGGCCGCCACCGGCGCCGTCGCCACGGCCGAGACGAGCAGGAGCGCGATCACGCGACCCCCTTGCGGTCCAGCTCTTCCAGCAGCTTGTCGGCGCGCGCGAGCATCGCCTGCCGCGCCACCGTCTCGCGGGCCCCCGGCGAGAAGCGCGCGCGGTCGCACTCGTCGAGCACCGTGGTCAGCTTGCGCACCGTCTCGGCCGAGTGCCCGCGCGCGAGCAGCGCCTGCGAGAGCTCGTCGCGGGTGAGGCCCGCCGCCACCAGTCCCTGCTTGTCGCCGAGATATCCCGTCAAGGCGCGCGCGACCTCGGCATAGAAGGAGTCGGCGTCGCCACCCTCGACCAGGGCCTCGGCGCCGCGCAGCCGCTTGCGCGCCGCACCGCGCGCCCCGCGCACGCGCTGCTGCGACGGATCGCTGGTCAGCATCCTCCGCGCCTTGTCCGAGACCAGCAGCGCCGCGAGCCCGAACGGCCCGAGCGCGAGCAGCGGCCAGAACCACGGCCGCGTCCACGGCGGCGCCGCAGCGCGCGCCGGCGAGAAGCGCAGCCGGATGGGCCGCACGCCGCCCGCCCCGAGCAGGTTCTGCGAAGACTGGGCCGACGACGCGTTGCTGCCCGGCGCTGCCGGCACCACCTCCAGCCGCGCCGGTTCGGTGCGCAGCGTGCGGTACTGTTTCTGGAGAGGATCGAAGATGTCCAGCGAGAGGGAGGGCAGCTCGATCTGCCCGGTCCGCTCGGGAACCAGCAACTGCTCCACCGTGCGGGTGCCGGTGATATGGCCCTGCTCGATGGTCTGCTTGTCGGTGGTGGTCGCGTCGTAGGCGCGCAGGCCGGGGATGTTGCCGAGCCGGGGCAGGATCAGGTCGCGCACGTTGCCGCGTCCGGTGGCGACGAGCTTGAGCGTCACCGGCTGGCCCAGCGCGACCTGCAGCGGCTCGACCGTGGCCTTCAGCTCCCATTGACCGACGTTGCCTTGATCGAACCCCGCCGGTTTTCCGGGCGGCAGCGGCAGCACGTCGAGCAATACCGCCTGCGACTGCCGCCGCGCATTGCCGCGGGAGAAGAGCATTCCAAACCCGGTCAGGACCTCGACCTCGGCGGGCTCGATCGAGGCTCTGCCGGCGCGCAGCGGAAAAAGCGCGCGCTTGCGCAAAAGAAAGGATCGATAAGGCACGCCGTCGATGATTCGCGCCTCGCCGACCAGCTGCTGCGGCGCCTCGATCTCCTCGCTCCAGAAGCCGTCCAACCGCGGCAGCTGCAGCTTGTCGATGCCGCTCACGTTGATGCGCGCGAGCAGGTAGAGCGAATATGTGACTTGCTGCCCGACATAAGGATGATCGTGGTCGACCGTGGCCCGCAACAGCAGATCTTTGCTGCCCGGGTGCAGGTCCTGGAACGGGTCAGCCAGGTCCGGCATCTCGGCGGGCTGGTCGAGCTGGTCCTGCGCGCGCGGCTGCCGCTGCGGCCGCGGCGCGGGCGACTGCCCGGCGGGCAGCACCCGTATCTTGATGGCCTGCGTGGCAAAGTTGCCGCCCTGCCAGGTGAGCCGCGCCGGCTCGATCACCGCGTCGCCGGCGTGGTGCGGCGTGAGCGCGATCGAATAGACGGTGGTGCGGCGAAAGCTGGGCGCGCCATTGATGAAGGCGAAGCTGACCTGCTCCGACTGCGAGCGGCTGACAACATCGAAATCCTTGAATGGAGGCAGCTGCAGCTCGCCCGGGTCGCCCTTCTGCGAATAGGTGGCGGTGATCTCGAGCGTGACGGTGCCGTCGAGCGCGACCTCGTCGCGATCGGCCGTCGCCGACAGCTCGACATCGCTGCCCGCGGCGGAGGCTCTCCCAGCCACCGCCAGCGCGAGCAACAGCGCTTTACCAGTCCTTCTCGACATCGCCCCTCTTCAAGTCTTTCTTGTTCTGTTTCGCGAAACGCCACACTTGCAGGTTCTTCTCGCCCGCCTTGAGCGCGTCCAGCAACCGCTGCGCTTCGGTGCGGTCCACCGGCTTCTCCTCGGCGGGCTGCGATTGCTGATTCTTCTCCGCCTGCGGTTGCTGATTCTGCTCCGGCTGCGGCTCCTGCTTGCGCTCTTTCTCCTTCTCGCCTTCTGACTTGTCCTTCTGCTGCTGCTCCTCCTCCTTGCCCTTCACCTGCTCGTTCTCCTTCTTGCTTTGCTGCTTCTTCTGCTCCGGCTTCTGCTGCCCCTGCTGCGGCTGCTGCTTCTTCTGCTCTTCGCCCTTGAGCAGCAATTCGAGATTCACCTTCGAGTCCTCGTCGTCCGGATCGAACGCGAGCGCGCGCGCATATCCCGCCATCGCCTCGGTGGGCTTGCCCAGCTGCTCCAGCGCGAGCGCCTCGTCATAGGCAGCGAGCGGCTTCACCGACGCGTCGCCCTGGTCCATCGCCCGCGCCGCCTCCGAGAGCGCCTCGGGCGCCTTCTCCGCGCCGAGCTTCAAGAGCGCGGTGGCGCGATCGTGCGCGAGCGCGCCGTCGTCGGGCATGCGCTGCTGCGCCGCGTCGTACTTCTCCAGCGCGCCGGCCGCGTCGTTCTGCGCCGCCAGGGCATTTCCCGCGGCCACCTGAGGCTCCGGCTTCTGGTAGAGCCTGCGCCCCAGCGCCTTCAGCTTCGAGAGCACCGAACCAGCTTGCCGCGGGTGCGGGTTCGCGACCACGACCAGCTTCTCCGGCGCTTTTTCGGGCGCTTGATCCGGCGCCGCCGAGAGCAGGGCGACGCCGAGCACGCAGGCGCGCAATGCGCCGCCCTGCCCCAGTTCGCCGCAGCGCAGCTTCTTCGAGCCGCTCTCCTGCCGCCGGTCGCCGGGATTCCTCATTGCGGGCTCCGCCGCCAGAGCGGCCCTTCGCCCAGCGCCGCCGCGCAGCACAGCAAGAGGAAAGCCGGCCAGGCGAACCAGCCATAGCGGTCGTCGTATTGCACCGAGAGTCGCGACTCCAGATCGCCCTTCTGCAGCTTGTCGAGCTCGGCGACGACCTGGAAGACGCCCAGGTCCGTCCCCTGCCCGCGCAGGAGCTTCCCGTTCCCGCGGCTCGCGAGCTCGCGCAGCCCCGCCACGTTGGTGCGCGTGAGCACTGTCTTTCCTTCCTTGTCTTTCTTGTAGCCGACGCTCTTGCCGTCCTTGTCGGTCAGCGGAATCGGCTCGCCCGCCTCGCTCCCGACCGCGACGGTATAGATGCGAATCCCCGCCTCGCCCAACTCGGTGGCGGCCTGCAGCGCGTCGCCCTGCTGGTCCTCGCCGTCGGAGATCAGCAATACGGCCTTCGCGGCGTTGCCGCGGCCGCCACCCTCGAGCACGCGCTTCGACTCCAGCAGCGCGCCGGCGATGGCGGTCCCCTGCTGCGGCATGTTGGCCGGGTCGACCGCGCGCAGGAAGAGCCGCGCTGCGCTGTAGTCGGTGGTCAACGGGCATTGCGCAAAGGCCTCGCCGGCGAACACCACCAGTCCCACCCGATCGCCCTTGAGCCGATCGAAGAGCGCCGAGACCTCGGCCTTGGCGCGCTCCATCCGCGAGGGCTTCACGTCGCGCGCGAGCATGGAGGTGGACGAGTCGAGCGCGATCACGAGGTCGATGCCGGCGCGCTTGACGATCTCGGTGCGCTCGCCGCACTGCGGTCCGGCCGCAGCGAAGAAGAGCAGCAGCAGCGCGCCGCCGAAGAGCGACGAGCGCAGCACGCCCTGCCCGGTGCCGGCACCGCGCAGCACCTGGTCGCGCCGCGCTCCGGGGACCAGCGCCGCGACCTGCCGCTGCCTCCGGAACGCCCGCACCGCCGCCGCGGCGCCCGCGGCGAGCCCGAGCGGCGCGAGCCATAAGAAAACCGGCTGCACGATGCGCATGCGGATCCCGAGCACCGTGAATTGCAGCCCGGTCATGGTGTCCCCGCCAGGCGCGTCGAGCGCAGCAGCAAGGAGCAGAGGCCGAGCAGCGCCGCCGGAAAGAACAGCCGCGCATACCATTCGTCATATTGGACCGTGCCGGACGATTCGTAGATCTTGCTCTTCTCCAGGCTGTCGAGCACCTGCCGCAGGCCGCTCTCCAGGGATTCCTTGTCGGTCGCGGGGTAATAGGAACCGTTCGTGATCTTCGCGATCTGCTGCAGCAGTTCCGGATTGACGTCGATCTCCACCGGCTCATAGGTCGTGCGGCCAAACA
This sequence comes from Deltaproteobacteria bacterium, assembly GCA_043781235.1. Taxonomy (GTDB): domain Bacteria; phylum Myxococcota; class Myxococcia; order Myxococcales; family 40CM-4-68-19; genus JANYKT01. The sequence goes on along the minus strand of JAYWBT010000129.1, from coordinate 23,144 downwards.
AATCCGTGCCGGTCGGGTAGGGAACGCGACCGCCTTTGCCGATGAGAATGGTATAAACCTTGATCCCCAGCTCTTTGGCGATCTCCGCGGCCTGCAGTGGAGAGATATTGCCGGCGTTGTTGTCGCCGTCGGTGATCAGGATCACCACCCGGCTCTTGGTGGTCGATTCGCGCAATCGATTGACCGCGGTGGCCAATGCATTGCCAATCGCGGTGCCGTCCACGATGACGCCGGTGCGCACCTGCTCGAGCAGGTCTTCCAATACCCGGTAATCGAGCGTCAAAGGGCATTGCGTATAGGCTTCGCCGGCGAAGACCACCAGGCCGATGCGGTCGTTCTGCCGCGAGCCGATGAAGTTCTTCAGCACCTCTTTCGCCACCGTGATGCGGTCCTTGGGGCGGAAGTCCGCGGCCAGCATCGAAGTGCTCAAATCGAATGCCACCACGATATCGATTCCCTCGACCGAGAGGTCCTGCCGCTGCGCCGAGCGCAGGCGCGGCCCGGCGAGGCCGAGCGAGGTGAGCAAGAGTGCCGCGATGCCGAGCCCGCCCGGAAGCCACCAGAGCCGCGCCCAGAGCGAAGGCGGCAGCCCGCGCGCGGCCGCGACCGTCGGCAGCACCAGCCGCGGCAGCCGCGTTCGCCTTCGCAGCAGCAGAAAAACCGCGAGCGGCGCCGCGGCCAGGCCGAGGAGCGCCCACGGATGCGCGAACGAGAGCGCCTGTGGCAGCACCGTCACGCGGCCCTCGTCTCGGCAGGCCTTGGGAATGGCCGCGTCCTGCGCACCAGCTCCTCGGCTTGCGTGATGCTGCTGGCGAACTCCTCGGGCAGCGGCTCGACCTTGGCGAACTTGACCAGGTCCTGCCAGCGCACGTCCTCCTCGAAGGCGCGTAGATCCAGCCCCGGCAGCCTGCGCAGGTGGAGCTTCACCAGCAGCTCGTCGCTGGTGAGATCGAGCGCGTTCAAATCGAGCCTGCGACCCAGATACGCGCGGACGATCTCGCTCAGCGAGAAGATGGCGGCGCGGCCCGGTGGCTGCGTCTTGAGCGCCGCCAGCCGCAACAGCGCCTCTTCGTCGGCGGGCAGCGCGGGCTTTGACGCGGCCTCGTCCTTCCGCCGCTTCGCAATCCACCGCTGCAGAAGGACGGCACCGAGCACGGTGGCGGCAATGCCGAGCAAAAGCCAAAGCCAGAGAACCGAGCGAACCATCACCGGGACCGGCGGCTTGGGGCCGTGGTGCGCGTGCTCCTCCGAGCCCTGTCCCTCGGACTTGATCAAACTATGGAACTCAAGCGGGCGGCCGGGCACGGTGAGCGTGCGCTCGCCGGCCGGGCCCTCGATGCGCAGCACCAGGTCCGGGATGTGCGGCTCGAGCGATTGATAATCGGCGAAGGTGACTCGAATGGTCGTGGTGGTAAGGCCCGCGATGTCCTTGCGCTCGCTGGTCGGCGCGCCCACCAGCGCCAAAGGCGCCGGGTCGAGCTTCTCGGGCAGCGAATAGGTGTCGCGCGCGTCGTGATCGATGGCGATGGTCCAGGTGACGGGCTCGCCCAGCGTGATCTCGCTGGCGGGCTGCGCCTCGGTGCGCAGGTGCAGCGGATGCGCTTCCGGCAGCGCGGGCTTCTGCGCCGGGGCAGGAACGTTCGAGGCGGCGGAAGGCTGGGCGTGCGCGGTCGGGGCCGCGCTGCAAAAGACGGCCACCGCCGCGGTTGCCGCCAGCCTGCTCACGACGACCGCCTGCGCGCCCGCGCGCGAAACAGGGCGGCAAGGGGCGCGACATAATCGTCGCCGGGCCGCACCCGCACCGCATCCAGCGAGAGCTTGCGGAAGAGCTTGTCCCGCCTTTCGCGCGTCTCGCGCGCGATGGCGGCATATCCCTCGCGCGTGGCGCGGTCGCCGAGGTCGAGCAGGACCGTCGCGCCCGTCTCGGCGTCGGTCATCGGCCACAGCCCGCTCAAGGAGGGCAGCGCATCTTCGATCGGGTCGCTGACGATCACCGGGATCACGTCGTGCCGCCGGGCGCAGACCGCGAGCGCCTGCTCGTAATCGCCCGAGATGAAGTCGGAGACGACGAACACCACCGCCTTGCGCCGCTGCACCCGCGAGATGTGGCCCAGCGCGCCGGCCAGATCGGTGCCGCGGCCCTGGGGCTTGAACGCCAATGCTTCGGTAATCAAACGCAGGCCGTGCTTGGTCCCGCGGCGCGGCGGCACATAGCGTTCGACGTGATCGGTAAAGAGCACCATGCCGGCCCGGTCGCCGTTCTCGAGCGCGGAGAAGACCAGCAGCCCCGCGATCTCGGCCGCCACCTCCGCCTTTGCCTGCGGCGAGAGCCCCGCGTTCTGCGAGGCGGACTTATCGACAGCAATCAAAGCCGTGAGCTCGCGCTCCTCGACGAAGATCTTCACGAACGGCTCGCCGGTGCGCGCGGTGACGTTCCAGTCGATGGCGCGGATCTCGTCGCCGGGCTGGTAGGGCCGCACCTCCGAAAAGGCCATTCCGCGGCCTTTGAAAGTCGAATGATATCCGCCCGCCAGGGTGTCCTGCACCGCGCGGCGGGTGCTGATCTCGATTCGCCGGATCTTGCGGATGAGCTCTGCGGGCGCGGCCACGACTACGGAACCTCGATCTTCTCCAGGATGCGCTGAATCACCTTCTCGCTGGTCAGATTCTCCGCTTCGGCCTCGTAGGTCAGCGAGACGCGGTGTCGCAAAACATCATAGGCAATCGCCTTGATATCCTCGGGGGTGACGAAGCCGCGGTGCCGGAGGAACGCGTGGGCGCGCGCCGCGAGGTTCAGATAGATGGTCGCCCGCGGCGAAGCGCCGTATTCGATATAGCCAGTCAAATCCTTCAACCCATGGGCGGCCGGATCGCGCGTCGCCAGCACGATGCTGACGATGTATTCCTTGACCTTCGGGTCGATATAGATCTCGCTCACCACCTTCTGCGCGCGCAGGATCTGCTCGGGCGACACCACCGCCGACAGCTTGGGCATGGTCTGGTTGGCGACGCGATCCATGATGATCAGCTCCTCGGCGCGCGTCGGGTAGCCGACCTTCACCTTGAGCATGAAGCGGTCGACCTGCGCCTCGGGCAGCGGATAGGTTCCCTCCTGCTCGATGGGGTTCTCGGTGGCGAGCACCAGGAAAGGCGAGGGCAGCAGGAAGGTCTGGTCGCCGATGGTAACCTGCCGCTCCTGCATCGACTCCAGCAGCGCGCTCTGCACCTTGGCCGGCGCCCGGTTGATCTCGTCGGCAAGGATCAGGTTCGCGAACAGCGGGCCCTTCTTGACCGTGAACGAGCCCGACTGGGGCTGGTAGATCTGCGTGCCGACGAGATCGGCCGGCAGCAGGTCGGGCGTGAACTGGATTCGCTTGAAGCCCAGCTGCAGGCAGTCGGCGAGCGTCTTGACCGTCAGCGTCTTGGCGAGACCCGGCACCCCCTCGAGCAGCACATGGCCGCCGGTGATGAGACCGATGAGCAGGCGCTCGATCATGATCTTCTGGCCGACCACCACCAGCCCGGCCTGCTGGAGCAGGGCATCGACGAACGACGACTCCTGCTGGATGCGATCGTTGAGCAACCGGATGTCTTGCGCGGGCTGCGTGCTCACTGGTGCCGGCCTCCGTGTTGGTGTCTCGGGGCTCCGCGCCTCTCGAGGCGCCGCAAGCTACCTCAAAACACCGCTGGGGCGGCAAGCTTCCCGCGCGGCTCGCGGATCCCCGCCGCAGGGACCCCGCGCGCCGCCCGGATCGCGCCTCCAAGCGTCATCGCCAGTCGCCTGGCGGCGCGTGCGATCAATGCCGGCTGGGCTCGTCGGCCGGATCTCCATACTGATCCTGGCTGGCGGGCTTGACGCTGCCGAAGCGGCCCGCGCCCGGGTCGCCGTACGAGGCACGGCTGGCCGGCTGCACGTTCTGCGAGCTCTGGTGCTGCTGGAAGATCTGGTCGATGTGCCCGAGTAGCTGCGACGGATCGAAGCCGGTGTGGCCCTGATCCTGGGCGTGCTGCGAAATCGAGCTCTTCACCGCATTGAGGAGAAAGTCCATTCCCATTCCCATTTGCTGCCTGCTGGCTATCGGACCCAAGACCGGCCAGGTCCTTGCCAGACTGGCGATTGTCGTATCCTTGGAATTGCTGGTAATCGCGCGCCTCGTTCTCAGGAACGGCGATTCCCTCCTGCGGCGGCGTCACCCAGTGCGCGCGATGATCGGCGTCGAGGTAATACACGCGGCCGTTTGTAAAGGTAATAGAGCGCGGCAGCGCCGCCGAGCATCACCACCTTTTGCTCCGTGGTCATGCCGCGGTGCGCGGACGCTTGCGTGTCCGGCGTGCGTCCTTGCGGGAGCGCGCGCGAATCGGTCCGGGGCATCGCGCGGGAGCCGCTCGCCGAATCGTCCACCGCGGGGAATCTTTGACTGCGCTCGCCGCGCTGCGAGCCACGGGCGGCCCGGCGCTCGTCCAGCAAGCACCAACACAGCGGAGGCGCCGCAAGCTTCCCGGCCTGAAGCCGCTCAGTCTTCGGCGGTCAGCGGTCCCGCCGGCTCGGGTTCGTCGCGGACTTCGCTGGGGACGCTGCCGTCCTCGGGGAAGAAGCGGTCGAGCGCCGCGCGGATGTCCGCGACCGTGTGGAGCTGCGGGGCGAGCTTGCGAAACCCGAGACCGCCGCGCCGGCCGCGCGTGTACCAGAGCAGATGCTTGCGCAGCTCGCGGACCGCGGCGAGCTCGGCGCCGTGCGCGTCGAGCTCGAAGTGCGGGTGTCCCGGCGAGGCGCGCGAGCGGGGGGCGTCGTCGGGCCGCTTCAGCCGGTACCTGCCGAGCTTCTCCTCGACCGCCAGCGCGCAGTGGCGCAGGATCATCGTGCGCCACTCGGCGAGCGTGACCTGGGGCGGAGCCTCGCCGCGCTCGAGCGCGAGCAGCTCGCGGAAGATCCAGGGATAGCCGCACGCGCCGCGGGCGATGCGGGCCGCATCGGCGCCGGTCTCGCTGAGCATGCGCCGCGCGGCCTCAGCGGTGAAGAGATCGCCCGAGCCCCAGACCGAGATGCCCACCGCGCGCTTGGTCTCGGTGATCAAGTTCCAGTCGGCGCGACCCCGATAGAGCTGCGCGCGCGTGCGCGGGTGCAGGCCCACCGCCACCGCGCCACCCTGCTCGCAGGCCTTGGCGGCCTCGGGCGCATTGCGGTGCTCCTCGTCCCAGCCCGCGCGCAGCTTGACCGTCACCGGCAGCGGTCCGACCGCGTCCACCACCTTGCGCACGAACTTCTCGATCAGCGCGGTGTCTTTCAGCAGCGCGGCGCCGGCGCCGTGGTTGCAGACCTTCTTCACCGGGCAGCCCATATTGATGTCGACCGCGTCGATCGGGCCGTACTTCTCGACAGCCACCTGCGCGCCGCGCGCCAGGATCTCGGCGTCGTGGCCGAAGACCTGGATGCCGAAGGGCCGCTCGGTCTCCGGCCGCTCCAGATAGGAGAGCGTCTGGTCGCCGCCATAGACCAGGCCGTGGCTGGAGATCATCTCCGTGTGCGCGAGCGACGCTCCCTGCTCGCGGCACAAGAGCCGGAAGGGCCAGTCGGAAACGCCTGCGAGCGGCGCGAGGAAATAGCGGTTCGGCAGCGTCAGCGGCCCAAGCTTTACCGGCTGGACCGGCTTGCCCTCGCCTGCGGGCTTCGCGGCGGGGCGCTGGCCGCGCGCCGAGAAGGGACCGTCTTCGTTGAGCGCGCCCACCGACATGGTGCGGGCCTTGTAGCGGCCTCGGGCGCCCTCCGGCAAGTGGCGGACTGCGGTGAGCCTGCCTGCTCGAATAGGCTGCGCGCCGTATGCTCCGCCGCCCACTCGCCGCCTTTGCCTGCTCGTTCTTCCTCCTCGCCTGCGGAGGCGGCCGTCCCAGCAGCGCGCCGCAGTGCCAGCACGACCGCGATTGTCTCGCCGGCCAGGGCTGCGTCGCGAACGCCTGCACGCCGCTGCCGTGCGCCGGGGCCTGCCAGCCCGAGCAGGCCTGCGGCAGCGACGGCAAGTGCACCTCGGCGCAGGGCGCCACCTGCGCCGACCACACCTGCCCTGCGGGCTATCGCTGCAACGGCACGGTTTGCGCCAAGGGCTGCACGCTGAACAGCGACTGCGAGCCCGGCTTCGTCTGCAACTCGCAGCTGCATAGCTGCGCGCAGTGCACCTTCAACGCGGACTGCGCGGCCGTGACCGGCAAGACCAGCTGCGACTCCACGAGCGGAGTCTGCGTCGCCTGCCAGGCGAACATCGACTGCGTCACCACGGTGGGGCCCGGCCACATCTGCGCAAACCACGCCTGCGTCGGCTGCCAGACCGACGCCGACTGTAACGCCGGCACTGGAGAGAAGTGCGACGGTGCGACGCAAGGGGCGCCGGGCAGGTGCATCCAGTGCAAGACCAGGAACGACTGCTCGGTCGGCGCGCCCGCGTGCGACGACACCGGTCACTGCGTGGGCTGCTTCGGCTCGACGCCGACCGAGGCCAACGGCTTCTGCGGGCCGGGCTCGCCCGAGTGCGATCTCCCCAACAAGACCTGCGTCGCCTGCCTGACGGCGAACAACGCGAGCGGGCTCGACTGCGGCTACCAAGGCACCACGCCGCCGGACCCTCACTCTGCAAAGACTTGCAACCCTGCGACGCACAGCTGCGTGCCGGGCTGCGCTACCGACGCGCAATGCGGCTGTCCGCGCAACGCGCTTGGCGGGGTTGAGAACGGCGATTGCGGGCGCTTCGCAAATCAGGAACACTGCGATCCGGCAAAGCCAACCATCAACGGCGCGTCGTCGCTGGGCGCGTGCGTGCAGTGCCGCCCGAGGACCAACACCGACTGCGCGTACAAGGTGAAGGGGTCCACGCAGCACGCGGGCGCTTACGCGACCTTGAACGGCTCGCGCTGCGTGAGCGACACCTGTGTCGAAGGCTGCGACGACAACACCGACTGTCCCGGCAACCGCATCTGCCACCTCGGCGCGTCGGGAGATCTCAACAACCACAAATGCGTCGAGTGCGCCTGCGACGTGCCCGGCACCGATCCGAGCTACTGCGAAATAAAGACGGACGGGACGCCCGCCTGCGCGGCGGACTCGCACGGCAACGACAAGGTCTGCGACGCAGCGACGCTCAGCTGCCGCCACCGTCGGCAGAACGAGACCTGCAACACCTCCGGGCAGTGCGGCGACACGACCGATCCGGGGACCCTGTGCGACCCGCTGGTCGCCAATCCGCCGGGCAGCAATACCTTTACGGGGTTTTGCGTCTTCAGCTCGCGCCCCGAACCGAACGACACCGGCACGACCTATTGCTCGTCCGCGCACGCGCTCGGCAAGTGCGGCGTGCCCTGCGACGACTTCCAGCTAAACGAGTGCACCGCCGCGATCCATTGCCCGAGCGGCTCGAGCTGCAGGGCAGCAACGAGTGAGACGATGTCGCATTCCATCTGCGTTTCGCAGGCCTGTTATTAGATAGGGCATGCGCTCGCTCATCGTCGCGCTTCTTTGCTGTGTCGCGTGCCGGACACCGCCGGGGCCGGCGGGTTCCCCTGCCGCCTCCGCCGATTCTTCGGCCGCGACGGCTGCCGCGGCCGAACGGGTTACGCTCGTCTTCGCCGCCAGCACTGCCGGCCAGCTCGTGCCCTGCGGCTGCTCGCCCGATCAGCGCGGAGGGCTGCCGCGCGCGGTCGCTTACGTCCGCAAGCTGCGCGCCGAGGTCGCGAACTTTCTCTACGCCGACGCGGGCGACCTGCTCTTCGAAAGCGCCGCACCGCCGCCCGCGCAGCTGGCGACCCAGAAGCAGCTCAAGGCGCGGGTGCTGGCGCGCGGCGAGGAGCTGCTCGGCGCCGCGGCGCGCACGGTCGGCCGTCGCGATCTCGCGCTCGGCACCTCGTTCCTCGAGGAGACCGCAGGCGCGGTGCCGCTGCTCGACGCGGGCGCGAGCACCAAGGGCGCGCGCGCGAGCGTGCTGGCGCGCGCGGGCGCAATCAAGGTGGGCCTCTTCGCGGCGGGGCTGGGCGAGAATCCGCAGGCGACCATCGCCGCGCGCGCGAAGGCGCTACGGGCCGAGGGCGCGCGCCTGGTCGTGCTCCTGCTGCAGCCCGCCGGCGACAATGGCTTCGGCGCCGCGCAGGCGCTGGTGCCGATGGCGCGCGAGGCGGGCGTCGATCTCATTGTCTTGGGCAAGCGCGACGATCCCGCGAGCGATCCCGATCGAAAAGACGCCTCCATCCCCCCGGTGCTGGCGCCGGAGGGCCACGGGCAGAGCCTGCTGCGCATCGATCTCCAGCTCGGCGCGGGGCCCCTCTTCCTGGCGCGCGGTGCGGGCGACAAGGCCGGCGAGCTGCAGGCGCTCGACGAGCGCATCGCGCGTTTCCGCCAGCAGGCGGAGGACAACCCGGCGCGGCGCGCGGCGCTGCTCGTCAAGGTGCGTGAGCTCGAGCAGCGCAAGGCTGGGGCTCAAAGCGCGGTCGAGAGCGCGCCCCCCAATGCCACGCTCGCGACCGTGACTTTCGTCCCGCTCGACAACAAGCTGCCGGACGACGCCGAGGCAAAGCAGCTGGTGGACGGCTACGACGCGCGCGTGGCGCAGCTCAACCTCGAGGAGGCGAAGTCGCAGCCCGCGGCGTGCCCCGCCGCCGGAAAAGGGGAGGCGTCGTTCGTCGGCGCTCGGAAATGCGCCAGCTGCCACGCCACCGAGGCCGCGTTCTGGGAGAAGACGCACCACGCCCGTGCCTTCGCCACGCTGGTGGCCGTCAACAAGCAGTTCAGCCTCGACTGCATCCGCTGCCACGTCAGCGGCTGGCAGCAGCCCGGCGGGGTGTGCCGGATCGATAAGGCGGCGGTCGGCGAACCGGGCATCGGCAAAGGCGGCCAGTTCGGCGTCGGCCGGCAGGACGTGCAGTGTGAGGCGTGCCACGGCGCCGGCAGCGAGCACTCCGCCGATCCTCCCGAACACATCGACGGCAAGGTCGCGGTCAACGTCTGTCTGCGCTGCCACGAGGCGGCGAATTCGTCTCACTTCGACGACGTGAAGTACCGGCCGTTCATCATCGGGCCCGGGCACGGCATGCCGCTCGCCCGCGGAGAGACGCCGCACCCGCTCGCCACCGGAAAGGGGCCGCAGCAGTGAAGATCGCCGCCGACACCTCGCTCTGGCTGCGGCTCGCCACCCAGCGGCGCAAGCTCGGGCTCGATACCCGCAAGCTGCTGGCGCGCAAAGGAGCCGAGCTGCAGCAGCTCGCCCTGCGCGGCGTGCCCGACCTCTCGCTCGAGTCGCTGCACCGTCTCGCGCACGGCGCGCTGCTCGCGCAGGGCGCCGAGAGCTGGACCTCGCAGCTCGCCGGCCACAGCGTGCATCGCTACGCGTTCCAGGGTCGCGGGGTGGGGCCGGCGGTTCTGCTGCTGCACGGGCTGGGCGGCTCCGCCAGCTCGATGGCGCCGCTGGTGGCGGGCCTGCTGCCGCTCGCGCCCCGCGTGGTCCTGCTCGAGCTGCCGGGTCACGGGCGCTCGCCGGATCCCGCCGCGGGTCCGCTGGGCGCACGCGAGTACGGCGCGGTGGTCGTCGCTTGCGTCGAGGAGCTGGCGCGGGAATACCGCGGGCCCGTCGTGCTGGTCGGCAACTCGCTCGGTGGCGCGCTCGCGCTCTTCACCGCGCACCACCGCTCCGATCTGTGTCGCGGCGTGGTCGGCCTCAATCCGGCCGGCGCCGAGATGAGCGAGGAGGCGATGCGGGTGCTGCCGCGCCACTTCCCCGATGTGCAGCTGGGCGCCGCGGTGATGGCGCAGCTCCTCTTCCACCGCACGCCCTGGCTCTTCTGGCTGGTGGCGCGCGACTTCGCCCGAGGCTGGGAGACGCCGACCGTCCAGCGCATTCTCGAAGACGCGCGCGCGGGGACCGATCGATCGCTCGGCCTGGAGGTGCTGACGCGGATCGCGGCGCCGGTGCTGATCCTTTGGGGTGAGGAGGACCGGCTGCTCCCGAAGACCAGCGTCGAAGACTTCCGCCGCAACATTCCGGGAGCGGTCATTGAGCTCATCCCCGGCTGCGGCCACGTCCCGCAGCTGGAGCGGCCAGCGCAGACGCGCCGCCGCGTCGCGAAGTTCATCCGCGGGATCTGAACATTTCCAGGAATGCGGGCTGCTCGCCGGGCATTCTTCCGAGGGACCGGTGCGCCCGGGTGTCGGTCTCCTGGCTCCGCTGTATTCTTTGACACCCCCGGATTGCCTTTGTAGCTTGGTCGGTCGTCTAACGAGCTGGGGGTTTCTTTTGCGCCGACTGCTGACCGCACTGACCTTTGCGACCACTCTCGCGCTCGTTGAGCCGGCCGACGCCCAGGAGCCGGCCGCGCCCGCGGCTCGGACCGACGCTCCCTCTGCCCTGGCTCCCGCTGCTGGCGACCCGCAGCACGCCGAGGTGGCGGCGCCCGACGATCCCGAATCGCAGGCGGCCATGGACAAGAGCGCCGCCGAGATGGAGGCGGTGCGCAAGGCCGAAGAGAAGGCCGGACTGCTGCCCGCCGCGCCCGGCGCCGGTCCGCGCGACGGCCTCGCGCAAGGGCTCGACTCGCAGGACCCGCTCGCGCGCGATCTCGCCGCCGCGCTGGGCAGCTCGCTCGACGGCGCGCCGCTCGCGGACCCCGCGCCCATTGGCGGCGGCAGCGCCCGGCTCGCCGAGCTGGCCGGCATCTCCGAGGAGGAGCTGCGCGCCAAGTACGACATCCCGGTCGAGCTGAACGATGCGGTGGTCGCGTACGTTCGCTTCTTCCAGACCGACGCGCGCGAGCACTTCGCGCACTGGCTCGCCCGCTCGGGAAAGTTCCTCCCCATGATGCGGCAGATTCTCGAGAAGCAGGGCGTCCCCCTCGACCTCGTCTATCTCTCGATGATCGAGAGCGGGTTCAATGCTTATGCCTATTCGTTCGCGAAGGCGGCCGGCCTCTGGCAGTTCATGGTCGGCACCTCCAGCCGCTATGGTTTGACGACAAACTTCTGGGTGGACGAGCGGCGCGATCCGATCAAGGCCACGGTCGCCGCCTCGAAGTACCTCAAGGATCTGCAGGCGCGCTTCCACGGCGATTGGTACCTGGCCTGGGCCGGCTACAACGCGGGCGAAGGCAAGGTCGACCGGGCCATTCGCAACGAGAGCACGCGCGACTTCTGGATGATGATGAAGAAGGGCCGCACGCTCCGCGCGGAGACCAAGCATTACGTGCCCAAGCTCATCGCCGCGGCGCTCATCGCCAAGCACCCCGAGCGCTTCGGCTTCGCCGGCGTGCAGTTCGAGGTGCCCTGGGACACCGAGGACGCCTTCGTCTCCGACTCGACCGATCTCCAGGTGATCGCCAAGGCGGCCGGCATCGACTTCGAGACCGTGCGCGAGCTGAACCCGGAGCTGCGCCGCTTCTGCACGCCGCCGGGCGGCTGGACCATCCGGCTGCCGCGCGGCGCGCGCGACCGGTTCCTCGCCGAGTACGCGAAGCTCGGGCCCGGCGAGCGCCTCGCCTTCACCGAGCACAAGGTGGAGAAGGGCGAGCCGCTGGCGAAGATCGCACGCGCCTACGGCGTGCCCGAGAGCGCCATCCTGCGCACCAACGGGCTCAAGAGCTTCAAGCAGGTGAAGATCGGGAAGGTGCTGGTGATCCCGATGCAGCAGTCGAAGCTGGGACTGCTCGCGGGCGCGCAACTCGAGGACCGCCGGCCGCGCGGGCGGACCGTCTCGAAGGCGCTGACCGCGGCCGCGGCGGCACGTCCGGCGCCCGTGGGCAGCGACCAGTATCGCGTGCGGCCAGGCGACTCGCTCTGGACCATCGCGGCCAGGTTCAGCACCACCGTGGACCGCTTGAAGCGTATCAACGGCCTCACCGGCAGCCGCGCCAAGGCGCTCCAGGTCGGCCAGACGCTCGCCGTCAAATCGAACGAGTCATAATCAACAAAGCGGATCTGCGGTGGCTCAGTGCCCGGGGCCTGCTCAAACGCTGGGCCGCTGCCTCATCATCGATCAAGTATCGGATTCCCGGTCGTCAGCTGCGCGGGGCGAATCCGCGTCGCCGGTACGGCCGCCGCCAGAGGAGAGAGCGATGACGACCCGCCTGCCCTATCCGATCGGTTCCCCTGAAGCGTATCGCGCGATGCTGGCACTGGAGAGCTTCGTGGCGAACTGCGGGCTCGAGCATCCCTTGCTGGAGCTGGTGAAGCTGCGCGCTTCGCAGATCAACGGCTGCGCGTATTGCGTCGACATGCACTGGAAGGACGCCCGCGCCGCCGGCGAATCCGAGGAGCGCCTCTACATGCTGAACGCCTGGGCGGAGGCAACCGTGTACTCCGCGCGCGAGCGGGCCGCGTTGGGACTCACCGAGGCGGTGACCCGCATCGGCGAAGGCCACGTCGGCGACGCTGTTTACCAAGAGGCAAGCGGACAGTTCGCCCCGGCGGAGCTGGTCAACCTGACGCTCGCCATCGTCACCATCAACGGCTGGAACCGGCTCGCCATTACCTTCCGCGCGGAGCCCGGCAAGTACCACCCGCGGGCGCGCTGAGCAGTGGCTCTGCGCTCAGGACTTCCGGCCGTGTCCTATCGCGCGTTGCGCGCGCGCGCTTTTTCCTGCAGCCGCGCGTCGTCCACGAGGGCGCGCTTGTGCACGCCGCGCATGATCTCGCCGCCGCCGTCGCGCGCCACCACCTCGAAGGTGTAGAGCCTGCCCTCCATCCCGGTAAAGCGCGCGCGCGCCACAACCGTCGCGCCGACCGGGGTCGCGGCGAGGTGCTGCACCTCGACCACCACGCCGACCGAGAGCTCGCCGGGCCTCTGGAGCGGCACCAGCAGCTTGCCGGCCGCGAGCTCGAGCAGCGCGATGCAGCGCGTGGTGGAGAAGACGTGCGGATAGGCCTCGCCGGTAATGGCGGTCAATGCCGCGGCGGTATCCTCCTCGCGCACGAGGTAGGAGAACTCGAATGCGGCGTCCGGCGACGGCTGGCGACGGCCGCTCATTGCTCCGCCAGCAGGATCTTCAGCTCCCGGATGCGCCGCGTGACCTCGTCGCGCGGGGTCAGCCGGTAGCTCTCGGGCAGCAGCGCGCGCGAGGTGCATTCGGCTACCGCCACCAGCGTCTGCAGCTCCACCTCGAGCGGGTAGCTGGGCGGAATGAAGTCCTCGAACGTCTCGCGCAGGTCGTTGGCGGTGACCTTCTCGCGCTTGTCATTCACCGCGCGCAGCCTGGCGCGCACCAGCGCCGACTCGATGTCGGCGCCCGACATCTTCGGCATCTCCTTGGGAAGGAGCTCGGCGATATCCCCCTGGAACCCGACCTTCGCCTTGCGCGCCATGGTCTTGATCAGCTCCAGCCGCTCTTCCTCCGACTCCGGATAGAAGAGCGCCAGATGCTCCTCGGCGCGCCCCTGCCGCTTCAAGTCCACGGGCAGCAGGTCGGGCCTGCAGGTCAGTAGAAACCAGACGATCTTCCCGCGGAATTCTGTATTGCCCATGAATTCCGCAATCGAAGCGAAGACGCGCGAGGAGGTGCCCGAATCGCCCGAGGCATTGCGATTGCCGAGGAAGGCGTCGGCCTCGTCGATGATCACCGCCACCGGCCACATTGCTTTCAAGAGATTGAAGATCTTTTCGAGGTTCCCCTCGGTCACGCCCTGCCACTGCGAGCGGAAGTTGAGGAACTTCACGCAGGGGATGCCGATCTCGCCGGCGAAGCAGGTGGCGAGGAAGGTCTTTCCGGTGCCGATGGGGCCGGCGATGAGAAAGCCCATCGGGACGACATCGCGCTTGCCGGTGGTAATGGCCCGCGCCGCCTGCTTGAGCAGTTGCTTCGCTTTGGTGTGGCCGGCGACGATATCAATCGAGAAAGCCGGCTCGATGAACTCCAGCAGGCCGTGGCATTCCGCCTGGATGATCTCCTTCTTCTTCTCCTTCAGTCGCTCGACGGTGAGCTTCGGCCCCGCGATGGCCTCGGTCAGCACCCGGTCCAGCGCGACGCGCGACATCCCCGCCGTCATCGAAGCGATGGCCTCGGGCGTCGAATCGCTGATCTCGGCGCGCTTCTTTCCGGACCATCGAATCTTCGTCTCGACGTATTCGAGCCGCTCGCTCTCCGTCGGCAGCGGCAATTCAATTGCCACCGCATAGGGATTGCGGCCAATCCGCGGATTCAGCTCGGCCAGGTTCTCCACGATCAGGCAGATGGAAAAATCAGCGGTGAGGAACTGCGGATCCTGCGCCCACTTCACCAGCGTCACCAGGGCATAGCGGTCCTCGCCGGACATGCCCCCCAGATCGCTGGCCGGCGCCACCGTCTCGGCGAAGTCGATCACGATGGCGACCGACTTGCCGTCGGCAATGCGCACGCGCGCATAGGACTCCATCAATGGAAAGGCGCGCGCGGGATCTTTCGGGATCGCCTTGGCGTACTCGGTGCCGAAGATCGAATCATATCCCGCCACCGCGGACATGAAGTCCTTCTGCATCTCGGGCGTGGCCAGGCGGATGCCGCTCGAGCGATCGTAGAACATGACCAGGTCGCGCGTGCCGAAGAGCTCATCGGCGAGGAAGTTGCGCAGCGGCACGAAGCGCCGGCCGCCCTTGCCGTCGTCGGCCGGCTGCAGGTCGCGGACGGCGCCGTGCAGGATGAAGGTCGAGATGGTCCGGGTGTAGTAGCGCTCGGCCAGCGTCCGCGCCCAGCCGGGAAAGGCTGCGAGGGGATCGCTGGCCAGCGAGCGGGATTTGCGCGCCATCAAAGTCTCCATGGAAAGGGTGGCTGTTCTAACGCCGGCGGCGCTTGCGTGCACCACCGCGGACGGGCGCGGCGCCGAGCTCGACGATCTCCGAGTGCGTCTCGCCGCTGCGGATCTCGACCGGGAGATCCTTGCCGTTGCCCGCCGCCGCTACCACGCGCACGCGGTGCGACCCGGGCTTGAGGGGCCACGACAACAGCGGCGTCATGTGGCCGATGTCCACGCCATCGATGATCACGTTCGCGGCCGGGCGCGAACCGAGGCTGAGGAAGCCCAGCGTGCTCGCGGGCACCTCGTCGGGCACCTCCGGCGCGGGCATGCCTTCGCTCTTCTCCAGGCGGCGGCCGGGGCAGGCGGACGCGGCCGGCTCGAGCGTGGCCGCCAGCTCGCGCCGCCCGGCGTGCGCGGGCACGGCCGCCTGCCACGAGCGGTAGCACTTCTTCTCCAGCGAGACCGCGTGGCTTCGGGCGGCGTCCAGGTTGGGCAGGTAGGCCGGCGTCACGCCCTTGCGCTCGCCGTCCACGAACACCTGCGCGCCCGGCGGCGACGACCGCACCACCAGCTCGCCGGCGGCCGCTGTCAGCTGCAGCGAGAGGGTGCTCTCCTCGCCGGGCTTGAGGTTCACCGTCATCGATCGCTCGGCAAAGCCGTCGTGCCGCGCGGTCAGGACGTGCTCGACTCCCGCGGCCAAGAGCGGCTCGCTCCACTGCGCCTCGCGCTCGCCCTTCACCTGCGCGCCGTCGAGCAGCAGCAGCGCGTCGGGCGGGTCGGTGGTCACCTTGAGCGAGGCCACGCCGGGGGCCCCCGTCGCTACGCGCTTGCTTGCGGCTCGCGGCGACGAGACCAGCGCCCAGACAGCGACCGCCAGCGCCAGCGCGACCACGGAGAGCTGCGCGCGCCGGATCCACTGTGTCCGCCGGCTGGAGGTGGAGACCGTGCTCTCCTCGGGGACGGTGGGATCGTCGCCGACCAGCGTGGGCTTCAAGACGGCCATGCGCCCGCCGTACGGCTCGGGACGGGGCCGCGGGCGCACCGCGGTCTTCTCTTCGTCGAGCTGCTTCGGTGCGGGCGGCGGTGCGTCCGCGCGCACCGGCTGCCGCTGGTCGTGGCGCCGCGCCCGCGCGGTGGCCGGCGCCTTCTTGTCGCCGGGCCGCGTCGTCTTCGGCCCGGCCGCGGCACCCTGCTCCAGCACCTTCGCGTCGGGCCGGGTGGCCTCGGGCTCGGTCGCGTTGAGCTCCGGCTCCTCGGCATCCACGCGATCCGGCGGCTGCATGGGCGGCGGCGGACGCTGCCTGGGCTCGAACGCCGCTCCGGTCCGCTGTGAGAAGGGCCGCTCCACCGGCGTGGGCTCGCCGTGCGGGCCGAGCGGCAGCCCGGGCGTGGTGTCCTCCCGTTCGACGTGAACCGAAAGCGCGGGCACCGAAAGCGGCGCGCTTCGGTGGCGCGCGACCAGCTCCCGTTCGGCGGTGGCGAGCTGGTCCATGCTCATCGGCCGCGTGGGGCTGTCGCCCGCCTCCTCTGCGGGGGGCGCGGGCGGCAGCGTGGGCGACGCCGGTCGCGCGGGACCGAGCAGATCCTGCGACTGCAGCCGCGAGCGGACGATGATCTCCGCCCGCGGCGCGCCCACCGGCGCGGGCCCGCGGAAGGTCGCGTCGGTATCGCCCTCGCCCAGCACCTTCTCGTCGTCGAAGCCTTCGAATCCCTGGAAGCCCTCGAAGCCCTCGGTCAACGAGGCCGGCGGAATGCTCCGGCGGAGGATCGCGGGCAGCGTGAACACCGACGGCGTCTTCTCGTCGTCGCGGATCCGCGGCGCGGGCTTGCGACCGAGCGGCGCCGGAGCCGCGGCGCTTTCCGGCGCGGCGTCCGCCGGCTTGCGCTGCTCGCGCGGGCGCGTCGACTCGAGCGCCAACCGCGCCTCGCGCGCGTTGTCGTCCGGGAACATCGCCCTCATGAATGACGCGACGTCGTCGCGCGTGACCGGCTTCGGCTCCGAGTCGAGCAGGAAGCGCTGCAGGTCGGCGGCGAGATCGGAGGCCTGCTGGTAGCGATCGTCGGGCTCGCGCGCGAGCGCCTTGAGAATGATGCGCTCGAGCTTCAGCGGAATGCTGGGCTCGATCGCCGACGGCGGGGTCACCTTCGCCTGCTGCACCTTCTCCAGCACGCTGTAATCGCTGTTGCCGGTGAAGAGCCGCTCGCCGGTGCACAGCTCGTAGAGCACGATGCCGGCGGCGAAGATGTCGCTGCGCCCGTTCAGCGGCAGCCCGCGCACCTGCTCCGGGCTCATGTAGCCGAACTTGCCTTTGAGGATACCGGCCTGCGTCTTGGTCATCTTGTTCGCGGCCTTGGCGATGCCGAAGTCGATCAGCTTCACCTCGCCTTCGAAGCTGAGGATGACGTTCTGCGGGGAGACGTCGCGGTGGACGATGTGCAGGTCGCGGCCGGCCAGGTCGCGCTTGCGGTGGGCGTAGTCGAGCCCCTCGCAGACGCGCGCGAGGATGTACGCGCAGAGGCTGAGCGGCATGCGCTCGCCGCGGCGCTTGAGCCGTTCGAACGCCGCGCGCAGGTCCTTGCCCGGCACGTACTCCATGGCGATATAGAAAGCGTCGTTGACCTTGCCGAGGTCGAACGTCTGGGCAAGGTTCGCGTGCGAGAGCTGCGAGGTGATCTTGGCCTCGTCCACGAACATGCGGATGAACTCTTCGTCCTCCGCGACCGACGGCAGGATGCGCTTGATGGCGAGGATCTTCTCGAAGCCCTCGACGCCGACCGTCTTGGCCTTGAAGACCTCGGCCATTCCGCCGACATTGATGCGCTCGAGGAGGAAGTACTTGCCGAACGGGGTCAGTCGCTCTGCCACGGGCACGGACCCTAGCACGCGGGTGGGTGCCGGTCGCGGTCGCGCCGCGACGCCGCGAAATTCGCTGACTTCAGCCGGGCGCCGCTGGTTCGCGCAGGGTTGGCCAGTACGCAACCGGAAGAGGTCCCGCACGGCTCTTGAGCCACCCGACCAAGAGCAACCAGGTGCGCGGCGCTGCCAACGGCGCATCCGAGGCGCACGGGTCTGTCTGCGGCGCGCGCCCGGCGCTCCCGTGGTGCAGATGGTTGTCGAGGACGTAGCGCACCGCGCGGCGGACCTCCGCGGGCGTGCGCAGCGCGCGAGCGAAGTAGTGGTCGGCGAAGACCTTCCCCTTCCGGCCGGCTGCGCGGTTCACCGCCCGCGCCACGCGCACGGCGAGCCCCTGCATGCCGCGCGAGAGCGCCCCCTTGTCCCGCGCCTCCACCACGAGGTGGAGGTGGTTGCCCTGGACCGAGTAGTGCACGAGCCGGAAGTTCCCGCGGACACAGCCAGCCTGCAACGCCTGGCGCAGCCTCTCCATGACCGCTCGCTTGCGCAGCCCCGGGACCTCGGGCCGCGTGCGCAGGACTGCGTGAACCGGATGGCGCGCGACGTGCACCGGCCGCGGGCGGTGCGAGACCAGACGCAGCGGGCCCTTGGGCTTGCGCCCGGCGCCCTTGCGGCGTCCGCCCCAGGTGGGCAGGTCGAGTTGTCGGGGTCGCATCTTGATTGAGGATAGTATCACAAGAGGTCGCATCAGGCAAGCGGGGATCCGGTCCGTCACACACGCTTGACTCGCCAGTCTGGTGTCAACGGTCCGATCGGGTGCACCAGCGGCACGGGCATCACCTGCCTGCCTGGCTGCCTGCCGGTCGGCACGCGCGAAGAGGTGGAGGACCACGGCCGTCCGGGTCGCAGTGTCCGGCGGCGCCTGAGCTTTCCGGGCCGTCCGCAGGCCATCTCCGTCGTCGCGCAGAAAAGGCCGCGCGCTGCCTTGGCCCTGCCGCAGGTGAACATGGACGCGAACCTCGGGCTCGCTCAGGCGCGCCTTCAGCCCCGACGCGTCGCAAGCCTGCTAAGCGCGAACCCATGCGCAAGCGCTGGTGCTCGCTGCCTGCGGTCGGGGCACCTTGTCGCTGGACGCGCCGGATGCGTCCGGCTACGGGCTCGACGCAGCCGTGCTGGAGCCCGAAGGCGGACCACCCGACGCCGGAGCGCCGCTGACGACGAGATCAGCAGCGCCAATCAGGCGCCCGGTCTCAACGTCGCACTCTCCTCGCACTCTTCGAGCTTCTTTCCATTGGCTCGCGCTTGGTGTGGATCTCGAGCACGGCGAGGGCGCGAGCCTCTTCGGGAGCGGCGCCGCGGAGAGCGCGTGAAGACAGAGCAATGCGCCCATCAGCGCGCCACGAGTTTTGTTCATCGGGGGAAGCGGGCGCGGTCGGGCCCGGGGAGTCAACGGGCTTCCCGGAGCCAGGTGGCCGCGCGAAGAATCCGCGGTCAGGTCTCGGTGAGCGCCTTGGCGGGGTCGAGCCGGGCCGCTGCGCGCGCCGGGAGAAACGCGCCGAGCAGCGCCGCCGCGAGCGCGACGCCGAGGCCCAGCAGCATGTGCCGCGCCTCGAAGTGGAAGAACGTCTGCGGCTTGAAGGGGAAGTCGGGCAGGTGCGTGCGCGAGATCCGATCGAGGGCGAGCGCCGCCAGCCGCGCCAGCAGTACGCCCGCGACGCCGCCCACCAGCCCGGTGGCCGCGGCCTCGGCGAGCAGCACGCCCGCCACGTCGCCGCGGGTCGCGCCCACCGCGCGCAAGACGCCGATCTCGCGGCGCCGCTCGCGAACGCTGGCGTAGAAGGCCTGCATGGTGTTGACCGCGGCGAGCGCGGTGATCAGCGCCGCGAGCAGGCCCAGCGCCAGCGTGACCAGCTCGACCGCCGAGCCGATCTGCAGCGCGCGGTTGCGCTCGGTCTCGTCGAGCTCGAGGCCCATCCGCCGCACCGCCGCGGCGATTGCGGGCATCTCCTCGGTGCTCTCGGCGCGGAGCAGCACGCTCGAGTACGTCTCGGCGTCGGCGCCGAAGCGCGCGTTGATCCGGCGGACCGTGGCCAGCGGCATCGAGACGCCGCCCAGGGTCGCCCGGTCCGAGAAGCCGGCCAGCACGAGCGAGGTCTCCTGCGCGTTCGGCATCGTCTTGCCGGCCACGTAGCTGCGGCCCAGCTCGACGGGGAACTGGAAGCCGACCAGCATGCCCTCGGTCAGCCGCGGCAGCCCGCGCTGCGGCGCGAAGACCTTGTTGTACAGCTCGAGCAGGCGCCGGTTCACCACCACCGGGATGGGCTGGCCATCTCCTTTGTCCTCAAAGGAAAGCCGCGCGTCGGCGCCCAGCAGCTCGGGCGGCAGGCCGGAGCCGATCACCTCGAGGCCCATGTGGATCTCGCGGCCGAAGAAGAGCCCGTTGTACCGGGTGACCGCGGGGGCGCGCAGCGACATCTTTGCATACGCGACGGTGACGCCGGGGATCTTGCGCAGCCGCGTCAGGATGGCCTCATCGAGCTTGGCCTCGCCGAGCAGAGAGCCGATGGCCAGCGAGGGGACCACCACCTCGACCTCGCGCGTGCTGACCGGGAAGACGTCGTGCACCACCGTCTGGAGGCCCGCGCCGAGCGCGAGGAAGAAGACCAGGCAACCGATGCCGAGCGCGACGCCGCTGGCGCTGACGGCGAGCGTGCCCAGCTCGCGGACCAGGTTCGCGCGCGCGAGGCGCCAGAGCTTTCCGGGCCTCACCTGGACTCCTCCATGCCGGGGTCGGCGCTGATAATGCCGTCGCGCAGCAGCAGGACCCGCGAGGCGGCCCGCGAGACCCGCGCCTCGTGCGTGACCACCACCAGCGTCATGCCGTCCCGGTGCAGCTCGCGGAAGAGTTCAATCACGCCTTCGCCGGTGCGCGCGTCGAGGTTGCCGGTGGGCTCGTCGGCGAGCAGCAGCGGGGGTCGGGCGAGCAGCGCGCGCGCGATGGCCACGCGCTGCCGCTCGCCGCCGGAGAGCGCGGCAGGCCGCGCGTTGGCCTTGTCGGCGAGGCCGACGCGGTCGAGCGCCTCCCGGGCGCGGCGGGCGGCATCGGGGATCCCCTCGCCGAACGAGTCGGGCAGGAGCGCGTTCTCCAGAGCGGTCAGGCCCGGCAGCAGGTTGAAGGACTGGAAGACGAAGCCGATCAGGAGATGCCGCAGCGACGAGAGCTCGCGGTCGTCGAGGTCGCGCAGCGTAAGGCCGAGCACGCGCGCCTCGCCCTCATACTCGCGATCGAGCCCGCCGAGGATGTGCAGCAGGGTGGACTTGCCCGACCCGCTCTGGCCTTCGATGGCGACGAACTCGCCGCGGGCGACCTCGAGCCCGACGTCGCGGAACAGCTCCTGCGGCTTCATCCCGGGCTCGCGCGGCGGGTAGCGCTTGCGGACGCCGCGCAGCGAGATGGCCGGCTCGGGGCTCATGGCGCCACGATCTCGAGGTCGAGCCCGGCAGAGAGCCCGTCCTTGCCCGGCTGGGCCGAGGCGGTGACGCGCAGCGGGCGCAGCGGCTCGATCACCTGCGAGACCAGCGAGCGCGCCACATACGCCTGCGGGCCGCTGCCGTACGCGCTGTCGGGGAGCTTCTGCACCGAGCTCGCGAGCTTGCCGAGATCGAGCTCGAGCGCCGCGCCTGGATCGGTCCAGAGCACCGCCGCTCCGGCGCTTGCGGGCCTCGCCGTCGCGAGCAGCTCACCGGGCGCGACGGCCTCGCCGCCGAGCAGGTAGGCGAGGCCGTCATTGCGGATGCCGAAGCGCACGCCCTGCAGGCCTGCGCCGTACGTGACCTGAAAATCGTCCTCCTTGCGCTCGACGCGCGCACCCAGCGCCGGCAGCTTCAGCGCCACCTGTTCGAGCGCCTTGAGCGCGCGCGGCCGGTCGGCAGTGCGCGCGAGGGCGACCAGCTGCACGGTGTCGAAGGGGCTCTTGCGGCTGAAGTCGAGGCCGTAGTCCATCGCGGCGGATAGATTCACGGACTTCGCGGCGCCGAGGGAAAACACCGCCCCCGGCTGCAGCGCGGCCACGAGCTCGGCGTCCGCGCCGTCGAGGTGGGCGCGCAGCGCGTGCAGCGCGGGGATGCGGTCGAGCTGCTGGAGCAGCTCCACCGGCGCGAGGCCGAGCCGGACTTTCAGCGGCGCGTTGGCCGGCAAGAGCGCAACCAGCGCGGCGCCGCCGCCCGGCAACGCCGCCGCAAGCTGCTCTGGCTGCGGCGCCGGGAGCTGCGCGAAGAGCCGCGCCGTCACGCCTTTCGCGGTACCCGACAGCCCGACCCCCACGTCGCCCGGCAGCGGCCGCGCGATGAAGCGCTTCGGCAGCTCGCTGCCGGCGGGAGCGAAGACGATCAGGTCCTGCACGCCCAGCCGCTCGCGCGCGGTCTTGAGCCGCGGCTCCTGCGAGAGGCCGTCGTGCGCCTGGCGCGCCGCCGCGGCCGCGATCGCAGCCGCCGGGTCGGTGCCGCGCGCGACCACGCCGTACCCGCGCACCACGGCGACGGCGAGCTTCTGCGA
This sequence comes from Deltaproteobacteria bacterium, assembly GCA_043781235.1. Lineage (GTDB taxonomy): Bacteria > Myxococcota > Myxococcia > Myxococcales > 40CM-4-68-19 > JANYKT01. Next base: position 1,007 of record JAYWBT010000129.1, on the reverse strand, counting down.
CGCCTGCGCATCGCGCGCGTAGACCGCGACGCGCAGGTCGCCGCGCGCCTCGTCGGTCCGCAGCGCATAACCGGCGCGCTCCCGCGCCAGGCGATCGAAGCTGCTGAGAAACAGCTCGGGCTTGCTCAGCGGCAGCGCCGCGATCCACGAGGGCGGCGAGGTCAGCGCCACCGCCGCGCCGCGATCGGGATCGAGCCCTGCCTCGAGCTGTCCCTCGCGGGTGAGCGGGTCGAAGCCGAGCTGCCCCGCGAGCTGCCGGCGCGCGTCTCCCAGCTGCTCGCCGGCGGGCAGCGCGGTGGCGCGGTCGAGCAGCGCGGCGAGGTGCTGGGCGACGGCGGCGAGCGGCGCGGTGACCAGCGCGCCCGCAAGCTGCGCGGGCAGCAGCTCTTCGGCGGAGGACGCGCTCTTCGGACCCGAACAGCGCGCGCACGAGGCGGCGACGAGGAGCAGCAGCGCCGCGCAGCGAGAACGCATCACGGATCGCCTTTTACCGCCCCCGCCGCGAGCGGATCATGCGCTGGAAGCGCGGGTTCTTGCTGATCGACCACAGGTAGACGCCTTCGAGCGCCGCGACCCCGAGCAGGAGCGGCGCGGTGAACGGCAGCGTCGCCGCTGCCACCACGCCGACCCCGAGCACGATCAGGTTCTGGGGCATCGTGAAAGCGTCTTTGACGTAGGACTCGGGCATTTGACGAGAGCCGCCGCGGCGCTACTGGACGCCGACCTTCTTGCCCAGCGTCTTGTCACCGGAGGCCGTGTCGGGCGCCGCCGTGTCGGCCATGCCCATCTCCTGCTTGAACTGCTTCACCAGCTCGTTGGCGCGGAGCTTCTCCGCCTCCTGCTCGATGTTGATGCCGGCGGTGTCCACGTTCGAGAGCGCCATGTCCATGCGCGCCTCGTTGACGGCGGTCTGCTCCTGGATCTTGCTGAGCATCTCGTCGTGCGTGGCGTCCACGCCGGCGACCTGGAAGCTCTCCATGGCGTCGGCGACCTTGCTCTGCCACTTG
>JAYWBT010000128.1:0-13042 GCA_043781235.1 Deltaproteobacteria bacterium | reverse complement strand
CCGACGGTGCGGCGCGCGGCAACCCCGGCCCGGCAGGCGCGGGCGCGGTGGTGCTCGACGAGCGCGGGCAGGTGCTCGGGCGCTACGGCAAGTTCCTCGGCAAGCAGACCAACAACGTGGCCGAGTACGAGGGGCTCCTCCTCGGGCTGCGCCACGCGCAGGAGATGGGGGCGCGCGAGGTGGAGGTGCGCGCCGACAGCGAGCTGATGATCCGCCAACTCGAGGGGCGCTACCAAGTGAAGCACCCGGGGCTGAAGCCACTGCACGCCGAGGCGCTCAGGCTGCTCCGCTCGTTCGAGCGCCACGGCTTGCGCCACGTCCCGCGCGCCGAGAACGCCCTCGCCGACGAGATGTCGAACCGCGCCATCGACGACGAGATGTAAACGTGGTAATCGCCCGGCCGGTCAGAGCCGCCCGGGCGGACGCCGGCGCGCGCACGAACGGCGCGCGGGAGGAAAGTCCGGGCACCACAGGGCAGGGTGCTGGTTAACGGCCAGCCGAAGTGATTCGCGGGACAGCGCCACAGAGAACAGACCGCCTTCGGCAACTCACCGCCGCAGGCAAGGGTGAAACGGTGCGGCAAGAGCGCACCGCACTGCCGGTGACGGCAGTGGCACGGCAAGCCCCACCTGGTGCAAGGGCAAATAGGGGAGCAGCAGCGTTGTGCTGCAGCGGTGGCCCGCCGCGCTCCCGGGTAAGCCCGCTCGAGGCCCACGGCAACGTGGGCCCTAGAGGAATGTCCGTCTCCCCCCCGGTCGAGAGGCCGGGGGGAGACAAAACCCGGCTTACAGGGCGGCTCTGACCGTTTTTACTCTGAGGCTCGACGAGGCACGAGTTCCAAGGCCGTTCAACCCTTGCTGCGATCCTTTGCCCCCGACGGTCGCTCGAGGAGGTAGCGCTCGCGCAGCTCCCGCTTGAGCACTTTCCCCAAGGCGTTGCGTGGGAGCGCGTCGACCAGCTCCACCGCGGCCAGGCGCTGCAGCTTGCCCAGCCGCGCGTTCGCCCAGGAGAGCAGTTCCGGAGACGTTGCCGCAGCGCTAGCTGTGCGCACCACGAAAGCCACCGGCGTCTCGCCCCACCTCGGTGACGGCACGCCCGCCACGGCCACTTCGGCGACCGCGGGGTGAGCGCGGAGCACTTCCTCCAGGTCGCTCGGGAAGACCTTGAAGCCGCCGGAGATCACCACGTCCTTCTTGCGGTCGAGCAGGATCAAGAAGCCGTCCTCGTCGAGACAGCCGAGGTCGCCGGTGCGGATGAAGCGGCGACCCGCGGCGTCGAACCACTCGACCTTCGCGGTCTGCTCGGGAAGGCGGTGGTAGCCCGTCATCATCATCGGTGAACGGCCGACGACTTCTCCCGGCTCGCCCGGCGGGAGCTCGCGGCCCGCCTCGTCGATCAGCCGGATCTCGTGGCCCGGCTGCGGACGGCCGACCGTGTGCAGCTTGTCCGGGTGCAGGTGCGCCTCGAGCATGCAGGAAGCGCCCCCCTCGCTCATTCCGTAAAACTCGCTGAGACCGCCCGGCCAGCGGCGCAGCACCTCGGACTTGAGCGCAGGGGAAAACGGCGCGCTGGTGCAGGTCTTGAGTTGAAACGAAGAGAGGTCGGCGCGCGCGAAGTCCTCGTGCACCAGCAGGCGTTCGAAGAGCACCGGGACCAGCATCGCGTGGGTTGCGCGGTGTCGCCCGGCCAGCGCGAGGAAGCCGGCGGCGTCGAAGCGGCGCATCAGGACCACCGTCCCGCCCAGGCCCAGCGCGGGCAGCAGGCTGACCAGCGTGGTGTTGGACCAGAGCGGCAGCGCGACCAGCGTCACCGCCTGCGGCCCGTAGCCGAGCAGCGGGCCACGCCGCAGGTGGGCCCAGCGCATCGACTGCGGCTGCACGATCCCTTTGGGCGTGCCGGTGGTGCCCGACGAGTAGATCAGCGTGCAGGCGTCTCCCGGCTTGATCGCGACGGGCTCGGGCGCCGCGCCGGGAGCCGCTCCGCGAGTCTCGCCGGGCGCTACCCACTCGCCGAACGACCTCCCGTCGGGGCCGCCGTCGAGCAGGACCCAGGGCGCGGCGATGGCGTCGCGAACCGGCAGAAGCGTCGCCGCCGCGGGACCATCGACGAAGAGCAGGCCGGCCTCTGCGTCGGCGCACATTTTCGCCAGGGTCTCGCCGGTGGCCGAGGGTGGAAGCGGGGCCACCACGACGCCGGCACGGAGCGCGCCGAGAAACACCACCACCCACTCCAGCGAGTTGCCGGCACAGAGCGCCACCACAGTGCCCGGGTGCAAGCCGTCGCGCTGCAGGGCCGTCGCCACCCGGTCGACCTGCGCGTCGAGTGCAGCCAGGTCGAGCACCTCGTCGTCGAGCAGCAGCGCTGCGTGCGATGGACGCGCGCGTGCGTGGGCACGCAAGAGCTCGGAGAGGGTGCCGAACTCCTGCGCCAGCAGCTCGTCCGGGGTCATCGCAGCGCGGGGAGCTGCCGCTTCAGGCGGGCCCGAGACCGGCGGCGAGCCGGTCGCTGAGCTGCGCGTGCGGGTGGGTGCAGAGCGCGCCCAAGGTGATCTTGCTGCCCAGGCGCTCGAGGTCGTAGTGGCAGACGATGGTGACCCCCGGGTGCCGGCGAAGCAGGTCGTTGAGCTTGCCCTCGTAGGCGATCATTCCCTCGACGCCCGGAGCGCCGCTCAGGCACCAGGTCATCTCGCCCGAGATCAGCAGGGTGGTGTGGCCCATCGCGCGGAAGTCCAAGATCGCCGACTCCATGAAGTCGACCATGCGGTCGGGGTCGAATCGGCCCGTGCGCAAGTAGGCCTCGGCGGGCACCAGGAGGCGCAAGAGGCCCCGCTCGATCAGCTGCTCAGGGTCGCTCCCTTCGGCGCGCAGCCGGGCGAGGACGTCGGTGCGCAGCCCGGCCTCGTGCACCCAGAGGAAGGGCGCGCCCCGCTGCAGGTGCCAGGCGACGTAGGGGCGGAACAGCCGCCACAGCTCTTCGCGATCGTGGTGGTGGAGCGAGACGTGGCGGGTGATCCCGCGGGCGGCTGCGGCGTCGAGCGCGGCCATCGGATCCTGCCCGTCCAGCGCCTCCGTCGGTCCGGGCTGCGGCGCGGCCTGCAGGAAACGGTCGAGGGATTCGAGCCGGAAGCGGCGCTCGGCGCGCGCACCGACGCGCACGCACTCCAGCCGGCCTTCGTTGGTCCAGCGCCGCAGCGAGGTCTTGCTGACCCGGAGATAGTTCGCGGCATCTTCAATGGTGAGCAACGGCTTCATTGGGTGCGGTTCTCGTTTTTTCTTGAGGAATTCTGAACAGGATACTCGAAGCGATGCATCGCGTCAAGTTCGCCATGTTATGCACGTTTGCCGCGTTGAGTTACCAACCTATTACTCATACTTGATCAATGCGACCCTTGACACCCGATTTTTACTCTGCTCAAGTGCGCGACGTCTTGCCGCACTGAGCAACTTGGATCAGTTATGGGCAAGTCGCGCCTCCTGGATCCTCCAGGACGGCTCCAGGGAGAAAAGACCATGAAGATTCGTGGAAAGGAAATCACCATCCCCGCCAGCATGGTGGGCAACTATCCGAACCCCCGCTGGTGGGACGCGAACTTTGCCCGGCAGTTCACTGGCGATCAGGATCCGCCCGACTCGCTCCTGCGGGAGGCTCTGGAGGACGCGATTGGAGGCGTGGTCCGCGACCAGGAGCAAGCGGGTCTGGACATCATCGCCGACGGCCGGGTTCACGGGGACAACTACGCGGATCAGGTCCTCTACTATTACCACCGCAAGCTGGGCTTCGAGATCAGCGGCGGCAACCTCGGCTTCCCCATCTATAGCCGCCTGCACGCCGCCACCATCCGCAAGGCCATCCGGCGCAACGGCCACATCATGGTGGAGCAGGCCCGGGCGCTGAAGAACGCAACCAGCAAGCCGGTCAAGGTGCAGTACACCGGCTTGCAGGTCCTGGCGCAGGTCGGCGGTCAGGACTTCCACTACAAGGAAGCGCGCGACCGGGCGCTGGACATCGCCAAGGCCTACAACGAGGAGTTCAAGGAACTCGACGCGATGGGCGTCGAGTTCATCCAGATCGACGAGTTCACCTGGCCGTATTTCTTCGAGCCATGGGCAATCGAAGTCTTCAACAAGGCGGTCGAGGGCGTGAAAGCCCAGATCGTCTGCCACGTCTGTTGGGGCAACTGGGGCGGCACGCCGGCCTACTATCCGGACGAGACCGCCAAGTCGGGTGAGATCTTCGACCTCACCAAGCGGCAGGGCAAGGCGCCTAACGCGACCGCCTCGGTGATCCCCAAGGCGTACGAGGCGAAGTTCAACGTCCTCAACCTGGAGAACTGCGGCCGCCGTCACGACGACCTCTCCGGCCTTGAGGTGATCAAGGCCAACCCGCTGCCCGCCAACGTCAATTTCTGGGCTGGCGTCATCGACGTGAAGAGCACCATCTGCGAGACGGCGCAGGAGGTGGCGGAGCGGATCGAGAAGCTGCTCAAGTACATCCCCGCCGACCGGCTCGGCGTCACCACCGACTGCGGCCTGATCCTCCTCCAGCGCTACATCGCCAAGGACAAGCTGCACGCCCTGGTCGAGGGCACCAAGCTGGTCCGCGCCAAGCTCGGCTAAGCGGGCCGCGCGAGCAGGGCCGCGCTAGTATCGGGACCGAGGTCGGGCACGGCGGGTACCAGCGCGGGCCGCTAGCGATGCCGTTTTGGAGAATGCAGGGAGTGCCCGGCCTCGCCGGGAGAGGAGACTCGACTTGAAGATCATCGATATCCGCAACCAGCATTTCAGCATCGGCGACTGGTCGAGCCGCATCGACGAGCTGCTGGAGAAGCCGGGCGAGGGTCCCGCGCTGTTCAATGTCAACGAGGAGGACCAGCGCGAGTACGACGCGATCTTCCTCGGCGGCGGCGCCGGCGGTCGCTTCGGCGCGGCCTATCTGCGGGCCATGGGAGGCAGGCAGCTCATCATCGACCGCTGGCCGTTCCTCGGCGGCTCCTGTCCGCACAACGCCTGCGTGCCGCACCACCTCGTCTCCGAGTGCGCGGCGCAGCTGATGCTGGAGCGAACGCTCTCCGGCCAGTTCTGGTTCCAGGACATGAAAGGGAAGATCACCTCGATCAAGCAGATCATCGATCTCTTCCGCACCGGCCGCGTCGGTCCCCACGCGATCATGAACTACCAGAGCAAGGAGCAGCTCGACCTCGAGTACGTGCTCAACGCGCCCGGAACGATCATCGACAACCACACCGTCGAGGTGGCGGGCCGTCGCTTCAAGGCGCGCAAGCTGATCATCGGCCTGGGCGCGCGGCCGCAGACGATCCCCTGCAAAGGTGCCGACCTCAAGGGCGTCTACACCTACGTCGACCTGGTGGAGACGCTCGACTACGAGCCCGGCAAGACGGTGGTGGTGGTGGGCGGCAGCAAGACGGCCACGCTCTATGCCGCGTTCTTCAGCGCCACCGGGCGGCGCACCATCATGGTGGTGCGGAGCAAGCTGCTCAAGCTGATCCCCGATGGCCAGACGCGCGAGTACGCCATCGACCGGATGAAGGAGCAAGGCATCGAGGTCTGGGAGGGCTCGACCGTCGAGCGCATCCTTCCCGACGACAACGGCAAGGTGCGCGCGGTGCAGATCCGCACGCCGCAGGGTCTGCAGGAGGTCGCGACCGACTTCGTCTTCAGCGGCCTCGGCGAAAAGCCCAACTCCGAGCCGCTGGTCGAGGCGCTGGGAGTCAAGGTCGGCGAGCATGGCGAGGTGCTGGTGGACCAGCAGCTGCGCACCTCGGTGCCCGACGTCTACGCCATCGGCGATCTGATCGGCGGACCGATGGAGATGTTCAAGGCGCGCAAGAGCGGCACCTACGCCGCGCAGCACGCGATGGGGAAGGACGTTACCTACGACCCGAAGGGCTTCCCCGATTTCCTTCACACCCACTACGAGGTTTCCTGGTTCGGCCTGGGCGAGGAGGAGGCGCGGCAGAAGCACAAGAACGTCATCGTCATCAAGATGCCGCCCGACACGCCCGACGGTCTCAACGTCGCGCTCCCAGCGAGCGACCGCACCATGCTCTACGCCTTCTGCAAGCCACACATGAGCGGCTTCCAGAAGCTCCTCATCGACGGCGACACCCGGCGCGTGCTCGGCGCCCACCATGTCGGCTACGGCGCGAAGGACTCCTTCCAGTATCTGTGCGCGCTCTGGAAGAAGGGGCTCACCATCGACGAGCTGGCGGACATGGACGAATTGTTCCTCAACCCCACCCACTTCATCCAGCTTGCCCGCCTGCGCTCGGGGCACAAGACGCTGCGAAACCTATGAGCCGCGTCGCGCTGGTCACCGGAGCGGCATCGGGAAATGGCCGCGCCATCGCCGGTCGGCTCCTGCGCGACGGATTCACGGTCGCGGCCGTCGACCTCGACCTTGCCGCGCTGGTGCGCACCCGGTCCGAGGCGTGGAGCGAGTGGGGCGAGCGCGCGGTCTGCCTGCGCGCCAACGTCGGCGACGCCGGCGAGGTGGCCGGAGCGGTCGGCGAGGTTCTCAAGCGCTTCGGCCGCGTCGACGTGCTGGTCAACAACGCCGGCATCACCGGAGGGCCGCAGGCGACCTCTGTGCACGAGACTTCCGTGGCCGACTTCGACGCAGTGCTGGCGGTCAATTTGCGCGGGCCGTTTCTCCTCTGCCGCGCGGCGCTTCCGGCAATGCTCGCGCAGGGCAGCGGCGTCATCGTCAACATCGCCTCAGTTGCTGGCCTGGTCGCCTTTCCCGGCCGCGCTGCCTATACCGCGTCGAAGGGCGCGCTGATCCAGCTCACCCGCTCCATCGCGGTGGACTACGCGGCCCGCGGGGTGCGCTGCAACGCGCTCTGCCCCGGCATGATCGAGACGCCGATGACCCAGTGGCGGCTGGATCAGCCCGCGCTGCGCGCACAGGTGCTGTCGCAGATCCCGCAGAACCAGATCGGCCTTCCGGGCGACGTCGCCGCCGCGGTCGCGTTTCTCGCCTCGGAAGAGGCCCGCTACTTCAACGGCGCCGCGCTGGTCATGGACGGGGCTTACAGCGCGCTCTGAGGGCGCAACCAGGAGAACTCAAATGAAGGGCAGGCTTGAAGGACGCAGGATCTTGATCACCGGCGGGGCCGCGGGCATCGGCTTCACCACCGCGCAACTTTGCGGCGTCGAGGGTGCCGCAGTGGCGCTGATCGACGTCGACGGAGCCAAGGCCGAACAGTCCGCCGCCGCGCTCGGGCGCGAAGGGATCAAAGCGTGGGGCACGGGCGCCGACGTCACCAGCTTCGCGCAGCTGAAGAGGGCAGTGGAGGGAGCGGAGCGCGCGCTAGGTCCGCTCGACGGTCTCTTCAACAACGCGGGGATCGCGGGCTTCGGCAGCGTGCACGAGGCCACCGAGGAGAGCTGGGCCGGGATCATGGCGGTGAACGTCACCGGGACGTTTCTTGTCTCCAAGGCGGTGCTGCCGGGGCTGATGTCGCGCAAGCGCGGCGCGATCGTGAACGTCGGCTCGGTGGCGGGTCTGGTCGGCATCCCCACCATGGCCGCCTACTGCGCGGCGAAGGGTGCCATCGTGAACCTGACCCGGCAGATGGCGGCCGACTACTCGAAGCTCGGCATCCGGGTGAACTGCGTCTGCCCGGGCACCGTCGCCTCCACCGCGATGGGGCAGTCGCTGCTCGGCAGCGACCAGAGCGCGGAGGCGATGGCGAAGCGCTTGCTGAAATATCCGATCGGTCGCTTCGGCAACCCCGACGAGATCGCGCAGGCGGTGGTCTTTCTACTCTCCGATCAGGCGAGCTTCGTCAGCGGCGCGGCCTTCTCCGTCGACGGCGGGATGACCGCGATATGAACGGCAAGGTCCACGGCGCCGCGGACAAGCGGACCTCGCTGGAAGAGCTCGCGGCGCGGGTCCGCGATGGCGACTGCCTCGCGGTGGGCGGCGGTCTCTCCTCGCGCGAGCCGATGGCGGCGCTGCGCGAGCTGATTCGCCAGGGCCGCAAGGGCCTGCGGGTGGTCGGCTCCGCGCACGGCATCGACATCGACCTGCTCTGCGGCGGCGGCACCATTGCGGCCAGCGCCGAGAGCTACGTCGGCTTCGAGCAGGACTTCGGCATGGCTCCCAACTACCGCCGCGCCTGCGAATCGGGCGCCGTCGCGGTGGAGGACAGCTGCTGCGCGACGCTGGTGGCACAGCTGCGCGCCGCCATCCAGGGAGTGCCGTTCATGCCGATCCGCTCGGTGCGCGGCACCGGCTTCGAGCGGCTTCACCCCGAGTACAAGCGGATGACCTGCCCGTTCACTGGCGACGAGCTCTTGCTGGTCCCGGCGCTGGCGCCCGACGTCGCCATCCTCCACGCGCAGTATGGCGACGCGCACGGCAACCTGCGCATCGAGGGCCCGCCCGTCGCCGACCTGCTCTGCGCGAGGGCCGCGCGCACCGTGCTCGCCACCGTGGAGCGGCTGATCTCGACCGACGAGTTGCGCGCAAAGGGTGGCGCCAACCTGCCCGGCTTCTACGTGACAGCGCTGGCCGAGGTCCGGTTCGGCGCCCATCCCACTGCCTGCTATCCGTTCTATGCCTACGACCGGCCGCACACCGCCGCGTATTACGCCGCCGCGCACGAGGGACCCGCCGCGTTCGAGGAGCGCTACCTCACCCCGTTCGTGCGCCGCTGCCAGAGCCACTCGGCGTATCTCGAGGCGATCGGCGGCGCGGCCACGCAGGAGCGGCTCGCGAGCTGGAGCGACGGGCCCGACCAATGGAAGCGGCTCTACCGCGCTGGGGCCGCGCCATGAGCACCTGCAGCCTCGGCGAAGTGCTCATCTTCAATCTCGCCCGCACCGTCACCGACGGGCAGCTCGTGTTCCACGGCTTCGGCTCGCCGCTCGTGCAGCTCGCGCTCCACCTGGCAAAGCGCACCCACGCGCCCGATCTGGTGCTGGTGGCCGGCGCCACCTATGGCATCAACCCGCGTCCGCCCTTCCTCACACCCACCTCGAACGACTGGGCCCTCGACCGCGGCGCCGAGTGCTCCATCGAAATCGGGGAGCTGTTCGATCTCGCGGCCGCGGGGCGCATGGGGCGGATGTTTCTCAGCGGCGCGCAGATCGATCGCTTCGGCAACTGCAACGTGACCCGGCTGGGCGGCGAGCGGATCGCGGTCAAGCTCCCCGGCGGCGGTGGCGGCGGCAATCTCTCCTGCGACGTCGACGCGATCAGCCTCTGGACCTGTGCCCATCGCAGCCCGCCCGGCAAGGACGGCAAGCGGCGCTTCCGGCTGGTCGAAGCGTGCGACTTCGTCACCAACCTGGGCCACCGCACAGCCGACGGGCGCCCGCGCTCGGCGCTCGGGCACGTCGGCCGCGGTCCCGACTGGCTGGTCACCGACCTGGGGCTGTTCGACTTCGACAAGTCCGGCCACCTGCAGTTAAAAGCGCTCTATCCCGACGTCAGCCTGGAGGAAGTCCGCGCCAGCACCGGCTTCGAGCTGCGGGTTGCCTCGCCGCTGGAGACGATCCCGCTCCCCGACGCGGCAGCGGTGGCCATCGTGCGCGGGCTCGACCCGCTTGGCATTCACCTCAAAGAACTGCAGCCCGCCGACCGCGACCGTCGCTTTGCCATCACCTGAACCGATCCGGAGTCAAAAGCCAGCATGGACACGCAGCCCGATCCTCCCCTCACCGTCGGCGCCCTCCGCGCGCAGAAGAACCTCGTGCCGCTCCCCTATCGGCGGGTGAGCACGCAGCACTACGACGGCCCGATGACCGAGGCGGCCATCACCGCGCACCTCCTCGGACGCGAGGCCTATCGGCGCACCGACTTCACCGTGCTCGCCAGTCCGTCCGGCGAGCGCGCGGTGGCGGCGTTGCAGCGCACCAGCAACGAACCGCTCTTCTCGCGGGTGCTGCAGGTCGAGCTGCTGGCGCTGCCGGACACCTGCCGTTTCGTCGCTGCGCCGGAGACCGATTGTGCCAATCCGTCGTCGCTGGCGGAGCTGGCGCACGCGAGAGGCGTCGGCAAGGGCGAGACGCTGGTGGTGCTCGGGCTCTACGATCACGTGAACTTCATTCACCATCCCGATCCCATCCTGCTGCGCATCGTCGAGGTGGCGCCGCCCGAGCCGCCCAAGCTTTACGATCTGGTAAAGCGCGTGCTCGCCTACGCCGACCTGCCGCCCATCCGCGTCGAGCTGGAGCGGATCGACATGCTGGACCTGGCGCGCAAGGCCCCAGCGGCGGAGTGTTACCTCGTGCCCTGCCGCTCGGGCGGCCTGGACGTCCTCGGCGACAAGGTCCACTTCCTCGACGAGCGGCCGGCGAAGCGCGAGCCTTGGACGATGGTCGGCTGCGAGCGGAGCCTGCAGTTCCACCGCCACTACTACGGCGACGAGCCGCCGCGGGTGGAGATGTGCCCGCGCAAGCTGGCCGGCGCGCGCGGCGAGCTGACGATGGTCAAGTGCTGCCTGCTCGAGTTCCACAGCGAGCGCGAGGGCAAGGTGATGACCGTGCCCTGGGGCACCGATTTGACAATGGTGGAGAAGGCGCTGCGGCAGCTGGTGACGGAGGCCGGGAATGGTCGCTGATCGGCCGGGCGGGATCGCTGATCCCTGGGAGGGCATCCTGCTCATCGACGAGCTGCGGCGCGGGCGCGCGACCAAGCCGCGCAAGACCGGTCTGACCATGGTGATCGACACCGGGCTGGGGATGGGCGAGACCGCGGACCTCCTCGAGACGGCGGCCGACCACATCGACATCTGGAAGCTGAGCTTTGGCACCTCGGTCTTCATCCCGCGCAAAGTCCTCGAGAGGAAGCTGCAGCTGATCGAGAAGCACGGGATCGACACCATGCCCGGTGGCACGCTCTTCGAGGCTGCCATCGTGCAGCAGCACTGCCACGTCTATATGACCCGGGCCGCCGAGCTTGGCTTCACCTCGGTCGAGATCTCCGACGGCACCATCGCCTTGCCCGCCTTCCGCCGGCAGCGGACCATCGACTGCGCGCGCGACGCGGGGCTGACCGCGATCACCGAGGTGGGAAAGAAGGACCCCAAGGCCCAGCCGACGCCGGAAGCGCTGGCGAAGGAGGCGCTGCAGGATCTCGCCTGGGGTGCAGAGGCGGTGATCATCGAGGGTCGCGAGTCGGGCAAGAGCGTGGGCGTCTACGACGCCGAGGGGAATCCGGACGCGGTCGCGATCGACACCATCGCGCGGCTGATGGGCGATCAGGCCGCGCGGCTCATCTGGGAGACGCCGCTCAAGCCGCAGCAGGCGGCGCTGATCGCCCGCTTCGGTCTCAACGTCGGGCTCGGCAACATCGACCCGCGCGGAGTGCTGGCGCTGGAGGCGCTGCGGGTGGGCTTGCGCTACGAGACACTCAAGCCGATCGCCGAGAGGCTGCACCGCGCTGGTCGCTGGACTCCAGAGGCGATCGAGGCCGCTCCCGGCGAGAGCGGAGCCGATGGTCAGCGGTGACCCGAACCGGCCCGTGGCGGCCGTGGCCCGCGCCCTCGAGGTGGGCGCGCGTCTGCGCGAGCCGCCCGCGCCGGAGCTGCTCGCGGCGTTCGCGGGCGAGCTCGACGGCCAGCGCGGACTCGTCGCCGAGATCGGGCTGGCCGACCTCGCCCATACGGTGATGCTGCTGGAACGGGGCCTCTTGCCTGTCGCCGACGGGCGGACCCTGCTGCGCGCGCTGCTCGAGCTGCAGCGGAATCCCGATGACTTCACGCTCGACCCGGAGGCGGGCGACCTTTACACCAACCGCGAGGCGTGGCTCTGGGCACGTACTCCGGCGGCCGGCTGGCTGGGGTTCGGTCGCGCGCGGCGCGAGGCGACCACCGCCGCGTGGCAGCTTTCGGTGCGCGGTCGGGTGCTCGAGCTGGCGGAGGCGCTGGCCAGCTGCGGCCTTGCGCTCACCGATCGGGCGGCCGAGCTCCGCGATGCGCTCGCCCCCGACTACACCTATCTGCAGCCGGCGCAGCCCACCAGCTTCGGCCACACCCTGCTAGCCTTTGTTTTCCCTCTGCTCCGCGACCTCGAACGGCTGCGGGCGTTGCACGCGCGGGTCGATCGCAGCCCGGCTGGCTGCGGAAGCGCCAACGGCTCGCGGCTGCCGCAGGATCGCGTTCGCCTCGCGGAGCTGCTCGGCTTCGGCGGCCTGGTCGTTCACGCCCGCGACGCCATGTGGCAGGCCGATCTCCCCATCGAGTGTCTCGCCGCCATCGTTGCCTCGCTGATCAACCTCGACCGCCTCGCCGAAGACCTGCTTTTTTTCTCGACCGCGGAGGTTGGGCTGGTCTCGCTCGCCGACGCCCACGCGCGCGCGAGCAAGATCCTTCCGCAGAAAAAGAATCCCTACGCGCTCAGCTGGATCCGCGCCTGCGCCAACGAGGCGATCGGCGTCCAGGCCGGCATCGCCGCTTGCGGGCGCACGCCCAGTGGTCAGATCGACAACCGGCTGCTCCCCTACGGTGAGGTGCCCCGCATGCTCGCCCGCGCTGCCGGCGCGGCGGCCCTCGGCGCAGGCGTGGTGCGCGGCCTGCAGTTCGATGCGGAGCGCGGCGCCGCATTGCTTGCCCGCAGCTTCACCTGCGCCACCGACCTCGCCGAAGCGCTGGTGGCGGAGGCGGGCCTCGACCACCGCGCGGCGCAGCGGCTGGTGGGCGCGCTGGCGCGTACGCTTTCCCAACGCGGCCGCAGCCCCGACAGCCTCACGCCGGCCGACCTCGACGCCGCCTCGATCGAGGTCACCGGGCGCTTGGCAGGGCTCGATTCCGCTGCGCTCTCCCTCGCGCTGGATCCGGCCCGGGCAGTGGCCTCGCGCACCGGGCCTGGTGGAGCCGCGCCGGCGCCGCTGGAGGAGATGATCGCGGCCTGTCGTGTTGAGCTTTCGGCGGCCACTGCTTTCTGCGCCGACGCGCGCGCTCGCGCCGAGCGCTCGGTGCAATCGCTCCTCGCCCGCGCCGCCGCGCTGGCGGAGACCGCGTGATGGCCACCACCATCCTCGACTCGACCGTCTACGGCAGCCTCTGGGCGAGCAG
>JAYWBT010000127.1:0-4430 GCA_043781235.1 Deltaproteobacteria bacterium | reverse complement strand
CGCTGCGCGAACGCGTGGACGAGGCGGCGCTTGCGCGCGCGGCTTGCGAGCTCGGGAGACGCCACCCGGTGCTGCGGACGCAATTCCGCTGGGCGGGGCTCGACCAGCCGGTGCAGGAGGTGCTGGCCGAAGCGCCGCCCGAGGTGAGCGTGAGCGAGTTGACCTCGCTCGACGATTTCCTTTTCGAGGACCGGCGGCGCGGCTTCGATCTCGCTCGCGCACCGCTGTTTCGCTGCACGCTCCTGCGCGACGGCGCCGCGCGCACCTACCTGGTCGTCACCTACGCGCACGCAATTCTCGACGGCTGCATCGTGCAGGTGCTGCGCGAGCTGTTCGAGCTGTACGCTGCCGCGCGCGACGGCGGCACGGCTTCCCTGCCGCAGCACAACCCCTTCGCCGGGTACATCGAGTGGCTGTCAGGCCACCTCGAAATTACTCGCCCCGCCTCGCGCGAATTCTTCCGCGAGCTGCTGAAGGGAATCAGCACGCCCACCAGGCTGACCAGCCTGCAACGCCCACCCAGCGATCCCTTCGACGGCGGCGCGCGCTACGCCGAAGAACCCTTTGTGCTCGCCGATAACACCAGCGCCGCCCTGCAGAAGTTCTGCGACGAGCGAGGCGTGCGGGTGTGGACGCTCTTCGAGGCCGTGTTCGGGTTCGTGCTCGGCTGTTTCACCGGCGAGGACGAGGTCGTCTTCGGCTCGACGCGCGGCTGCCGTCGAAGCGCTCCCGCGGCGCTGCGCGACACCATCGGGCTCGTCATCAACACCTTGCCCGTGCGCTTGCGGCTCGATCCGCAGCAGCCGCTCACCGCCTGGGTGCAGCAGGCGCGCGCGGCGCAGACGGCGCTGCGCGAGCACGAGCACTTCCCGCTGCTGGAGATCAGCGCCTGCGCGTCGCTTCCGCCCGGGGCGCGGCTGTTCGAGAACATCGTCATCTTCGTCGACCAGCACATGAACGACACGCTGCGGGCGCAGGGCGGCGAGTGGCTCAACCGCGACTTCCGCTGGATCGACCAGACCAACTTTCCGCTCAACCTGATGGGCTTCGGCGGCGCGCGAATCAACGGGAAGCTTTCGTACGATCGCGAGCGCTATTGCCAGAAGGCGGCCGCGCGGTTGGTGGCGCACCTGGTGGCGGCGTTCGAGGCCATCGCCGTCGCGCCCGCCAATGCCCTGCTCGGCGATCTTCCGCGGCTCTTGCCCGAAGAGCGCGCCCAGCTCGCAGCCTGGAACCGCACCGCTGCGCCGTTGCCCGCCGACGCAACTGTCCACGGCCCCTTCGAAGCGCAGGCTGCGCGCAAGCCCCACCACACCGCCGCTGTCTTTCGCGACCGGTCGCTGACCTATGCCGAGCTGAACGACCGCGCCGACGCGCTCGCGGCTGAGCTGCGCGGGCTCGGCATCGGTCCCGGCACCCGGGTGGGCGTGTTCGCGCCCCGCTCGCTGGAGATGCTGACCGGACTGCTCGCCATCCTCAAGGCGGGCGGCGCTTACCTGCCGCTCGATCCGGCGTACCCGCGGCAGCGCCTCGTCTGGATGCTGGAAGACAGCGCAGCGAAGGTGGTGCTGACGACGGAGGCGCTGCGCAGTCAGTTGCCCTCCGGCGAGGCGAAGGTGGTGGCCATCGATGCGCCGCGCCCGCCGGCTGCGCCGTCGCAACAGTCCGCGCTGTCCGGCGACGAGATCGCCTACCTGCTCTTCACCTCCGGCTCGACCGGACGGCCCAAGGGCGTGCAGGTGCGTCACCGCAACGTCGCCAACTTCTTCGCCGGCATGGACGCGCTGCTCGGCGACGACCCGCCGGGAACCTGGCTCGCGGTCACCAGCATCTCCTTCGACATCTCGGTGCTGGAGCTGTTCTGGACGCTGGCGCGCGGCTACACGGTGGTGCTGCAGGAGGAGGCGGAGCGATCGTTCGGGCCCGCCCCTTCGTCGCCGCGCAGCCGCAAGCCGCTGGAGTTCAGCCTCTTCTATTTCGCCGCCGACGCGGGCGGCAAAGCGGGCAACAGATATCGCCTGCTGCTCGAAGGCGCGCGGTTCGCGGACACCCATGGCTTCTCCGCCGTCTGGACCCCCGAGCGCCACTTCCATGCCTTCGGAGGGCTCTACCCGAACCCTTCGCTGACCAGCGCCGCGCTCGCCGTCATCACCCACCAGGTGCAGCTGCGCGCGGGCAGCGTGGTGGTGCCGCTGCACAACCCGATTCGCTGCGCCGAGGAGTGGTCGGTGGTGGACAACCTCTCGGGCGGACGGGTGGGGCTCTCCTTCGCGTCGGGCTGGCACGCGCAGGATTTCGCGCTGGCGCCGGACAATTTCGCTGACCGGCGGCGGCTGATGGCAGAAGGCATCGAGACCATCCGCAAGCTCTGGCGCGGCGAGGAGATCAGCGTCCGCAGCGGCGACGGCCGCGAGGTCGCGGTGCGCATCTGGCCGCAGCCCGTGCAGCGCGAGCCTCGCATCTGGCTCACCGCGGGCGGCAGCCCCGAGACGTTCACCATGGCCGGCACACTGGGCGCGTCCATCCTCACCAATCTTCTGGTGATGAAGCGCGAGGAGCTGGTTCGCAACCTGGCGGTGTATCGGAGCGCCTGGCGCGAGGCGGGCCATCCGGGCGATGGCCACGTCAGCCTGATGCTGCACACCTTCGTCGGCGACGACGAGGAAGAAGTGCGGCGCACCATCCGCAAGCCGTTCCTCGACTACCTGCGCACCTCGACCGATCTGATCGCCAAGGCGCGCTGGGAGACGACCGCCTTCGCGCTGCCCGGCAAGGCTAAGCAAACCGACCGCGGTGCCGCCGCGCGGCTCGAAGAGCTGGACGAGGAAGAGCTGCAGGCGCTGCTCGACCACGCTTTCGAGCGCTACCTGAACAGCGCCGGGCTGTTCGGCACGCCCGAGAGCTGCAGAAAGAAGGCGCTGGAGCTGCAAGAATTGGGGGTGGACGAGATCGCCTGCCTGCTCGATTTTGGGGTCGAGACCGAACGGACCCTGGCGAGCCTTCCGGCGTTGGACCAGCTCCGTCGCCTCTGCGCGGTTTCTTCCGAGAGCAGCTTCGATCACCGCTCGGGCGGCAGCTTCGATGCAAGCCTGGCAGCGCAGGTGAAGCGCCACGGCGTAACCCATCTGCAGTGCACTCCGTCGCTCGCTGCCATGATGCTGGCCGACCCGCGGGCACGCGCCGCGCTGGGGCCTTTGCGACGGCTGCTGCTGGGAGGCGAAGCGCTGCCGCCCGCGCTGCTGGAACAGGTCGGCGCCGCGACCCAGGCAACGATCTTCAACATGTACGGCCCCACCGAGACGACGGTGTGGTCCACCGCGGCGCGCGTCAGCCCTGGCGCGCCGATCACGCTGGGGCGGCCCATCGCCAACACGCAGCTCCAGGTGGTCGACGCACGTCTCCAGCCATTGCCACCCGGGGTCGCGGGCGAGCTGCTCATCGGCGGCGCGGGTGTCGCCGCCGGGTACCTGGGCCGTCCCGAGGTGACCGCGGCGCGCTTCGTGGCCATCGCGGGAGAGGCGGGGCTTTGGTACCGCACCGGCGATCTGGTGCGCTTCCGCGGCGACGGCGAGCTGGAGTTCCTTGGCCGCGTCGACTATCAGGTGAAGATCGCCGGTCACCGCATCGAGCTGGGCGAGATCGAGGCCGCGCTGGGCCGGCACCCGGAAGTCGGCGAGGCAGTGGTGGTCGCGCAGCCGGACGGCACCGATGCCGCTCGTCAGGACGGCGGACAGCGGCTGGTGGCGTACGTCGCCCGGCGCGACCGCAGCGGCGGCGGACCCGCGGCGCTCGACTTGTGGAAGGCGGTTTGGGACGACACCTACCGCGAGGAGACGGCGGAGCTTGCGGGCTGGCGAAGCAGCTACACCGGAATGGCACTGCCCGAAGCGGAGATGGGCGAGTGGCGCGACCAGACCGTGGCACGGGTGCTGGAGCTTGCGCCGCGGCGGGTGCTGGAGCTGGGCTTCGGCACCGGCCTGGTGCTGCGGGGCGTGGCTCCACGGTGCGAGCGCTACCTCGGCCTCGACTTCTCCGCCGAGGCGGTTGCGCGCGTCGGTGGCGCGACTCGCCATCTGCCGCAGGTCGAAGTGCAGCAGCGCGCGGCGCATGATCTGGCCGGGCTTGCGGAGAAGGGCTTCGACACCGTCGTGCTCAACTCGGTGGCTCAATACTTTCCCGACGTCGAATATCTTTTATCGGTGCTCGACGCCGCCTGGAAGAAGCTTCAGCCCGGCGGCGCTCTCTTTGCCGGAGACCTGCGCAGCCTGCCGCTGCTGGAAGCGTTCAGGGCCAGCGTCGAGAGTGCACGGGCCGCGGAAGGCACCTCTCCCGCCGAGCTGCTCGCGCGGGTGCGGCAATCGATGGCCCGCGAGCGTGAGCTGTTGATCGACCCCGAGCTGTTTGCTGCGCTCGGACAGCGCTGGCCGGAT
>JAYWBT010000126.1:0-4457 GCA_043781235.1 Deltaproteobacteria bacterium | reverse complement strand
CGGGCTGCCCATCGTGCACGCGATCATCACGCAGCACGGCGGCGCGGTGGGCGTCGAGCCTTCCCCGCTGGGCGGCGCCCGCTTCTGGTTCACGCTTCGGCGCGCGCCGTGAGAGTCAGTTTGCCGGCTCGATCTCGCCATCGAGCTTTTCACCCGCGTACTCTTTCAGGCGGTACTGGATCTTGCGCACGCTGATGCCCAGCAGCTCCGCCGCCCGTGAGGTCGATCCACCTTGCAGCTCCAACGTGCGCAGGATCGCCTCGCGTTCGATCTCTGCCATGCTCGCGCCGGGGATCAGCCCCCCAGCGTCGCGTTGTACCGGCCGGGGTCCGCGCAGCGTGGCCGGCAGGTCGTCGGCGGTCAGCTCGGTCCCTTTGCAGAGCACCACCGCGCGCTCGATGGCGTTCTCCAGTTCGCGCACGTTGCCCGGCCAGTCGTGTCCGAGCATTGCGTTCAGCATGCCCGGCGTGAGGCCCTTGATGTTCTTCCCGTAGGCCTGACTGTATTTTTCGATGAAATGCGCGGCGAGCGCGGGGATGTCGCCCCGGCGGCGGCGCAGCGGCGGCAGCGTCACGGCCACGACGTTGAGCCGGTAGTAGAGATCCTCGCGGAACTTGCCCGCCTTCACTTCGGCGGCGAGATCGCGGTTGGTCGCCGCCACCACGCGGACGTCGACCTTGACGGTCTGGGTTCCGCCCACGCGCTCGAACTCGCGGGTCTGCAAGGCGCGCAAGAGCTTGACCTGGACCGAGGGCGAGATCTCGCCGATCTCGTCGAGGAAGAGCGTGCCGCCGTCGGCCAGCTCGAAGCGCCCTTCCTTGCGCCCGATCGCGCCGGTGAACGAGCCGCGCTCGTGGCCGAACAGCTCGCTCTCCAGCAGGCTTTCGGAGAGCGCGGCGCAGGCCACCTTGACGAACGGCTTGTCCTTCCGTTGCGACAGCTCGTGCAGCGCCTGTGCGATCAGCTCCTTGCCGGTGCCCGACTCGCCCAGCACCAGCACCGTGGCCTTGGTGGGCGCGGCCTGCTTGACGACCTCGTACACCGCCTGCAGCTCAGGCGCCTCGCCGACGATGCCTTCCAGCTTGTACCGCTCCCGGACCCGCTCGCGCAGTCCCGCCGCCTCGCGCACCAACCGGCGCTTCTCGAGCGCTTTCTCGAGGAAGACGAGCGCTGCGTTCACGTCGAGCGGCTTGACGAGATAATTCTCCGCGCCGAGCCGCATCGCCTCGACCGCCGCCTCCACGCTGGCGAAGGCCGTCATCATGACAAAACTGGCGTCGCTCCCTTGCGCCTTCGCTGTGCGCAGCAAGGTGAGGCCGTCCATCTTCGGCATGCGCACGTCGGCGAGCACCACGTCGGGCGAAAGCTCGGCCAGCTTCGCCAGCCCGTCCTCGCCGTCGGCGGCCTCGACGATTTCGTAGCCCTCCTCGGTGAGGATGGTGCGCAGGGCCGAACGGGCGTTCAGCTCGTCGTCGACCACCAGAATGCGCGCCTTGGGCATGGGCATCCCTGTAGCAAGCCAGGTGCCGATGATTCCGGACAGCCGGAAAGCCCGTGGTGCGCAAAGGGTGCGCGAGGCGAAGTTCTTACGCAGGCTTTGCGCGGCGTGCGACCAGCCGAGCGCGCCCCAACCGGTCCGACGCTTGCAGCGAGACAGAGCCGATGGCTGATCGCAACGTCCACTTCTTCGGCGGCGGCGGCGCGGACGGCGGGCGTGCGCTCCGGGATCTGCTCGGCGGCAAGGGGGCAAACCTCGCCGAGATGGCCAAGCTTGGGCTGCCGGTCCCGCCCGGCTTCACCATCAGCACCGAAGTGTGCGCCGCCTTCTCCTCATCGGGCTCGATCCCCGAACCCGTGCGCGCCGAGATCTCCCAGGCGGTCTCGCGTCTCGAGGAAGTGACCGGCGCAAGCCTCGGCGGCGGGTCTCCGCTGCTTCTCTCGGTCCGCTCCGGCGCGCGAGTCTCGATGCCGGGGATGATGGATACCGTGCTCAACCTCGGCCTCGACGACGAGACCGTCGAGTCCCTGGCGCGTGCGACTGGCGATCGCCGGTTCGCCCTCGACTGCTACCGCCGTTTCTGCGCCATGTACGGGAGCGTGGTCCTCGGTCTCGGCGACGAGCCCTTCGACGCGCTGCTCGAGCAGCTCAAGCGCGAGCGGCACGCCGCCTCCGATTCGGAGCTCAACGCGGAGGACCTCGCGAAGCTGGTCGCCGACTCGAAAGCGCTGATCCTCGAGCGCACCGGCACGGCTCTGCCCGGCGACCCGCGCGATCAGCTCACGGGAGCGATCGAGGCTGTGTTCCGCTCCTGGAACAACCCCCGGGCGGTCACCTACCGGCAGGCGAACGCCATCCCCGCGCAGTGGGGAACCGCCGTCACCGTCCAGGCCATGGTCTTCGGGAATCGCGGCGATTCGTCGGCGACCGGCGTGGCCTTCACACGCGATCCCTCCACGGGCGTGCCCGGCCTCGCCGGCGAATTCCTCTCCGGCGCCCAGGGCGAGGACGTGGTCGCGGGCGTTCGGACACCGCTCGCCATCGGTGCGCTGCGCAGCTGGAACGCGCAGATCTACCGCGAGCTGGAAGAGGGCTGCGCGCGTCTCGAAGGCCACTTCGCTGACGTGCAGGACGTCGAGTTCACCGTCGAGCGCGGAAAGCTCTGGTTCCTCCAGTGCCGCTCCGCCAAGCGGACGGCGGCGGCGGCGGTCCGCATCGCCGTCGACCTGGCGCAGGAAGGCCGGATCGGGAAGGAAGAGGCGATCCGGCGAGTCGAGCCGTCGTCGATCGAGCAGCTCCAACGACCTCGCTTCGACCCAGGCGCGGTGGAAGAAGCGCGCGCACAGGGCCGGCTGCTCGGCACCGGACTCGCAGCGGGTCCCGGCGCAGCCTGCGGCAAGCTCGCGGTCACTCCAGCGGCAGCTGAGCGGATGGCCGCAGCCGGAGAGGTCGTCGTGCTCGCGCGGGCACAGACCAGCCCCGAGGACATCCGCGGATTGATCGCGGCCGCCGCGCTGCTCACCTCGACGGGAGGAATGAGCTCCCACGCGGCCCTGGTCGCGCGGCAGATGGGCAAGGTTGCGGTGGTCGGGTGCGCGGCGATGAAGGTCGACGCAGGTGCCATCTCGTTCGGCGCCCGGACGCTGCGCGAGGGCGAGGTGGTTTCCGTCGACGGCGCCAGCGCCGAGATCTGGTCCGGCCCGATCGCGATGACCTCGGCCGGCGCGCCGGAAGGTCATCTCGAGACGCTCTTGTCCTGGGCCGATTCGTTCCGCAAGCTCGGGGTGCGCGCCAACGCCGACGATGCGGAGCAGGCGCGCGCCGCGCGGGCCCTGGGCGCACAGGGAATCGGTCTCTGCCGCACCGAGCACATGTTCTTCGGGCTGGGAAAGATCGAACCGATGCGCGAGATGATCCTGGCGCGCACGCCTGAGGAACGCGCCGCCGCGCTGGACAAGCTCCTGCCCATCCAGCGGCGCGACTTCGCCGCTCTCTTCCGCGAAATGGCCGGCCTGCCCGTCACCATCCGTCTCCTCGACCCGCCGCTGCACGAGTTCGTTCCACACGATGAGGAGGGGCTGGCGCGGCTCGCCACGGCGGCCGGCATTCCGATCGGGGAAGTGCGCCGGCGCGCCGCCGAGCTCTTTGAAACGAACCCGATGCTGGGCCTGCGCGGCTGCCGGCTCGGCATCACGCATCCCGAGATCACCAGCATGCAGGCGCGCGCGGTCTTCGAAGCGGCCTGCGACGTCGCGCTGGAGAAGATCGAGGTGCATCCCCAGTTCATGGTGCCTCTGGTCGGCGACGCCCACGAATTCCGGCACCAGGCTCGGCTGATCCACGCGGCGGCCGACGCGGTCTTCCTCGACCGCGCCCTGCGCGTGCCGTATCGCGTGGGAACCATGATCGAGGTTCCGCGCGCGGCCATCACCGCCGGCAACATCGCCGAGACCGCCGACTTCTTTTCCTTCGGCACCAACGACCTGACGCAGATGACCTACGGGCTCTCCCGGGATGACGTCGGCCCGGTGCTGCGCCAGTACCTGGACATCGGCGTCTATCGCTTCGACCCCTTCGTGACCCTGGATCGCGAGGGGGTTGGGGAGCTGATGCGGCTCGCGGTGGTGCGCGGGCGCGAGGTGCACAGCGGTCTCGAGATCGGCGTCTGCGGCGAGCACGGCGGCGATCCGGACTCGATCTCGTTCTGTCATGAGCTGGGTCTGGATTACATTTCCTGCTCGCCTTTGCGGGTGCCGGTGGCCCGCCTCGCGGCAGCCCGTGCCGCGCTCGGGCGAGCTGATCAAGAGCTGACGAAATGATCAGGATCCTGCCGGGCGCCGTGCCAATCCTGCGGCAACACGTCCTCCCCGCGCAGGCGTTGCGCCGAAAGAAGGTATGGCCATGAAGCGCATCCTGGTTGGAGTCGATGGTTCCAACGAGTCCAAAGCGGCGGCCGAAT